>NZ_JBEFAK010000075.1:0-36875 GCF_040137845.1 Nonomuraea sp. B19D2
CGTGTCGAACGCTCGCGCGCTCGGCGACCACGAGCTGAGCAGGCGCCTGTACCGCAATGCCGGGCAGCTGGCACGCAACAGCGGTTCACTCGGCGCGCTCGCGTGGAACCTCGAGTACCAGGCCGCTGACGAGCTCTCGCGCGGCAGGCTGGAGCTCGCCGAGGCCCACGCCGAGGAGGGCTGCCAGTTCGCCGCCGAGGTCGGCCAGCCGAGCACGGCCTGCCGCAACCGAGGGCTGCTCGCGCTGTGCGCGGCCATCCGGGGGCGGCCGGACGCCGGCGAGCTGGCCGCCGACGTGCTGGCCGAGGCGGGCGACCGCGACCTGGCCGACGCCAGGTTCTACGCCAGGCGGGCGCTCGGGCTCATCGAGCTGGTCGCGGGCAGGCATCGCGAAGCTGCGCGGCACTTCGCGGCGGTCGGCGGCTGGGACGCCGACACGCCCTCCGACCTGGCCATGGGAATCGTCCCCGACCTCGTCGAGGCCCTGGTCCGTGCCGGCGAGCGGGATCGCGCCGCCGCGGCCACGGCCCGCTACGCGCACTGGACGGAACGCATCGCCTCGCCGGAGCTCGGTGCCCTCACGGCCCGCTGCCGGGCGCTGGTCCGCGCCGACGGCGGCGCCGACGTCCACTACGCCGAAGGCCTGCGGCTGCACGCCATATCCGACGCTCCGCTGGAGCACGCCCGGACGGAACTGCTGTTCGGCGAGCAACTGCGGCGTGACCGGCGACGTTCCGAGGCCCAGGAACACCTGCGCGCCGCGGCGGAGACCTTCCGCCGCCTCGGCGCGCTCGCCTGGGCCGATCGCGCGCTGGGTGAGCTGCGCGCCACCGGGGAGTCGGCCCGGACCCGCACGCCTGAGGCGGACACGTTGAGCACGCTCACCCCGCAGGAACTGCGCATCACGCTGGCCGTCGGAGAGGGACTGACCAACCGGGAGATCGCCGCGCAACTGTTCCTCAGCCCGCGCACCGTGGACTACCACCTGCGCAAGGTCTTCCAGAAGGCCGGCATCGCCTCGCGGGCCGAGCTCATGCGGCTGGTCCTCGCCGATCGACCGGCCTGAGACCGGCGATTTCACTGATTCGGCGGCCGCTCGGGCCTTTCTAACGTTGACGACGTCACTTCCCTCGCGGGTCATGACGATGTCGGCCGAACCCCGGCTCACGCCCTTCTCTCTGAGCGCCCATCGTCAACCGCGGAGTGTGCCGGATGGCTCACTCTCAGAACTCATCAAAGGAACACGTTCATGACATCCGCGGATATCGACGACGGCCGGAGCGCCGGTCTCAAGCAGTGGCTGGGGCTGGTGGTGCTGGTCCTGCCCGCCATGTTGCTGTTCATGATGCTCACCATCTTGTTCCTGGCCGTTCCCCAGCTGGCCGCGGAGCTGCGGCCGACCAGCACCCAGACCTTGTGGATCATCGACATCTACGGGTTCCTGATGGCTGGGCTGCTGGTCACCATGGGCACGCTGGGGGACAGGATCGGTCATCGCCGACTGCTGATCGCCGGCGCGGTCGTCTTCGCCGTCGTTTCGCTTGCCGCCGTGAACACCTCCGACCCTGCTCTGCTGATCCTCTGGCGGGCCGTCTTGGGCGTTGCGGCCGCCACCCAGATGCCCGCCACCCTGGGGCTGATCTTCGCCACGTTCGCCGACGCGCGGCAGCGGGGCGTGGCCGTCGGTGTGTGGTCGGGCGGCATTTCGGTGGGCACCGGACTCGGCCCGGTGCTCGGCGGGGCGCTGCTGGAGACGTTCTCCTGGCGCGCGGCCTTCCTGGTGGCCGTGCCGGTCATGGTGGTGGTGGCGATCGGTGCTCTCCTGCTGCTGCCCGACACCCGTAACCCGGCGGCGGGCCGGCTCGACCTGTTCAGCGTGGCGCTGACGCTGGCGACGCTGCTGCCCATCGTCTACGGCGTCAAGGAGCTGGGCAAGGACGGCACGCTCGCGACGGCGCTGGTGAGCATCGTGGCCGGGCTGGGATTCGGTGTGTGGTTCGTACTGCGCCAGCTGCGGCTGCCGGAGCCGCTGCTGGACGTGCGGCTGTTCGCCCACCGCGCGGTCAGCGGCGCGCTGGGCGTATTCCTGCTGGCGGCGATCGCACTCGGCGGCGTGTACCTGCTGGTCACGCAGTACCTGCAGCTCGTGGAGGGACTGTCCCCGCTGCAGGCGGGGCTGTGGGTGCTGCCGGGGGCGGCCCTGCTGGTGCTGGTCTCGACGGTCTCCCCCATCCTGGTACGGCGTGTCCGCCCGGGATATCTCATCGCGGGCGGGCTGGCCGTCCAGGTGATCGGCTACTTGATGCTCACCCAGGTCGGCGCGGTCGGAGGGCTGCCGCTGCTGGTCGCGGGCTTCATGGTGCTCTATCCGGCCGTCGCGCCGTCCATGGCGCTGACCACCAACCTCGTCGTGGGCTCGGTGCCGCCGCAGAAGGCGGGCGCGGCCTCCGGGCTCGCCACCACCTGCAGCGATCTGGGCATCTCGCTCGGCATCGCCATCATCGGCAGCGTCGGCGCCGCCGTCTACCGCACCCGGATCAGCGGCGAACTGCCCGGCGGCCTGCCACCAGAGGCCGTCGCGGCCAGCCGCGACAGCCTCGACGGCGCGGTCTCGGCGGCACAGGGGCTCCCCGGCGAGCTTGCCGCGGCGGTGCTCGCCCCCGCTCGTGAGGCTTTCGCCGGCGGGCTCAACGTGGCGGCTGTCATCGCGGCGATCATCGCTGGAGGCGCGGCGGTGCTGGCGCTCCTCCAGCTGCGCCACATCCCGCCCACCGGCTGAGAAGAGGACTCACCATGGTGTCGATCCGTCGCGCGACGGCTGATGACGCAGCGACCGTTCATGGCTTGATGCGCGAGCTCGCTGAGCACCAGAATCAGGGCTCCGCGATCGCCGTGCGCATCGATCGCTTGGGAGAGCTGCTCACGCGCCCTGAGATCTACTATTTGATCGCGGAGCGGGATGGCCGGGCGATCGGTTACGTGTCCTGGCTCGAGAGGGTCAGCCTGTGGTCGGGCAGCGACTATCTCGCGCTGGACGACCTCTACGTATGCGCCGGGGAGCGCGGCGACGGGGTGGGGGAACGGCTGATGCGGGCGGTCTCCGAGGTCTCGGACGGCAAGGTGATCCGCTGGGAGGTCGCCGAGACCAATGTGGCGGCACAGCGGTTCTACCAGCGCATCGGAGCCAGCCTGGTCTCCAAGAAGATCTGCCGATGGCAGGTGGTGGAGTCATGATGGGGCCGGGGGCAAGCAGTGCTATGGGCGGACTGCGCCGAGGAGGCGGGTGCGCCAGTAGTCGTCGAGGTCGACGACCTTGATGACGTCTCCGGTCTGGGGCGCGTGGACCATCTTGCCGTTGCCGGCGTACATGCCCATGTGTCCCAGCCCCTTGCTGAAGAGCAGGTCGCCGGGCTGCAGAGCGTTCAGGGGGACGCGGCGGTCGGATCCCCAGCTCCATTGGGTCCAGGTTGTGCGGGGCAGCGCGACTCCTGCCTGGCGCCAGGCGGCCTGGGTGAGGCCGGAGCAGTCGTAGGAGCCGGGGCCGGTGCCGCCGTACCGGTAGGGCTTGCCCACCTGGGCGAAGGCGAACTGGAGCGCGGCGCGGGCGTTGCCGGAGGCCGGGCCGGTGTAGGGGATGCCGGGGCTGTTGGGGTCGCCGGTCGTGAAGCCGCCCAGTCTCCGCAGGAGCTTGGTCTGCTCGGCGATCAGCTTCTGGATCTTGGCCTTCTCGTCACGAACTTTGCCGCGTGCGGTCTCGGCCTCCTGGAGGACGGTCTTGGCTTCGCTCCGCCGGTCGCGTAGTTCCTTGGTGGCGGCCTCGTAGGCGCGGATCTTGGCCACCCTGGCTTGCGCCATCGCCTGGACGGAGGCCATGCTGCTCAGGATCGCCTGGGGATCCGCCTGGCCGGTGAACTGTTCCCATCCGCGGTAGGGCCCGAGCTGGTAGTCGCTGACGGCCAGCCGGGCGAGCTCCTCGCGCAGCGCGCCGGCACGGGCGTCCTTGCGGCCCAGTTCGGCGTTGAGGGTGTCGTACTTCTTCTTGGCGCTCTTGTACGCCTCGGTGGCCTGGTTGTACTGCTCGACCACCTGGTCGGCCTGCTCGTTCAGCTTCACCAGCTTGGCTCTGGCCTTGGCGGGCGACGGCTCGGCGACGGCGGCACCGGGGTAGGTGGCCAATGTGACCAGGGTCAGCGCCATGGCCATTACTGTCTGCCCAAGCCTTGCCGGCACGGCCACTACGACGCCTCCTCGTAAATCTCCAACCTGGGGCGAAATAGTACAGAAGCGAAGGGAGTGGCTAGCCTGTTCGCGGCAATTTGCGCCAGTCGGCGGAACTTACTATCCGGGATAGCCGTGCTGCCCGGCTCCCATGTTCGGAAGCCGGGCGCGGTCACGTCAGCGATCTCATCCAGGTCCAGGTCCTTCAGGGCCGGGTGGTCTTCCAGGTGGTCGGTGCGGCTCTCTGACGGTTGCCAGGCGTCCGGTGAGCGTGTGTACGGACATGGGGACTCTCCTTTCATGCGGCGGCTGGTGGGTCAGCTCCGTGTGGCGGGGGTTTCGTCGGCGGACTCGGTGTGTACGGTCCCGCGTGTGCGCAGGGTTGCCGCGGCGAGCAGGGCGCCGACGAGGGCGATACCGGCGGCTCCGATGAAGGCGGCGGAGAAGCCGCTGGTGAGCGCGGGTAGGTTGCCCAGCTGGCCGGAGCCGTTGGCGGCGGCGACGGCGGTCATCGCGGCCAGCCCGAGGGCCGAGCCGACCTGGTAGCTGGTGTTGACGATGCCGGAGGCGAGGCCGCCCTCCTCGGGGCGGGCTGAGGAGATGGCGGTGCCGAGGGAGGGAATGAACGCCAGCGACATGCCGAGTGCGGCGACGAGGCTGGCGGGCAGCACGTCGACGGCGAAGCTGCCCTGCGGGCTGATCAGCGACAGCCAGGCCATCCCCACCGCGAGCAGGGCCAGGCCGGTGACAGTGGTCGCCTTGGGGCCGAACCGGTTGATGGTCCGGGGGGCCAGGACGATCATGCCGAGCATGATGAGGACGGTCATCGGCAGCAGCGCGGCGCCGCTGGGGAAGGCGCTGTAGCCGAGGACCTGCTGCAGGTAGAGGTTGAGGAAGAACCACATCGGGATCCAGGCCCCGCCGAGCAGCAGTTGGGTCAGGTTGGCGGCGGCGAGGTTCGGGGTGCGGAAGATCGACAGTCGCATGAGGGGCTCGCGGCGGCGGGCCTGGATGGTGACGAAGGCGCCCAGCAGCGCCACGGCGCCGGCGAGCACGAGCCAGGTCTGCGCGGAGCCCCAGCCGACATCGGGGGCACGGACGACGGCGTAGACGGCGGCGCCCAGGCCGGCGGTGACGGTCAGCGCGCCGATGACGTCGATGGTGCCGCGCTGGGGCCGGGCGGCGGGCATCAGGGGCCCGGTGGCGAGCAGCGCGATCAGTGCGATCGGGATGTTGATGTAGAAGACCCAGGGCCAGCTCAGGTACTCGGTGATGACGCCGCCGAGGAACACGCCGGCGGTGCCGCCGGCCGGAGCGGCCGCGCCGTACAGGGCGAGGGCCTTGGTGAGCTCCTTGGGGTCGTGGCCGAACAGCATCATCAGCAGGGTGAGAGCGGACGGGGCGATCAGGGCGGCGCCGACGCCTTGCACGGCGCGGCCGGTCAACTCGACCCACACCTCGGGCGCGATGCCGGCGATGAGTGAGCCGACGAGCAGGACGAGCCAGCCGGTGCCGAACAGCCGGCGGGCGCCGAACAGGTCCGACAGGCGACCGCCGAGCAGCAGGAGGCCGCCGAAGGCGACGACGTAGGCGTTGAAGACCCAGGACAGGCTCTCCTGGGAGAAACCGAGGTCTTCCTGGATGCGGGGGAGGGCCACGCCGATGATCGACGTGTCCATGATGACGATGAACTGGGCCGTGGCGATCAGGGCCAGGGCCGCCCAGCGCCGTGGGGATGGTGCGGACATTGGACACTCTCCAGCAGATATGCCCTACCTGGGTAGGGTATATATTGGGGCTTTACCGCCGGCGGGAGGCGTGCGGCTGGGTTGTCGCACACATACCCGCAGGGGGTATGGAGAAGAGATATATACACCCCTGGGGTATGTGTCAAGGTGGGCGGATGCTGACCCTCTGGTGGAGCCGGATGGCGGCATGCCGCTCTGTGTGGTGCGGCGCAGGGCTGGCCGTTCCGCTACACGTATTTCGCTACTATTGGGCGTAGTCGTGTCGGTAGCTGCGCGGCGCTATCGGGTGTTGATCATTGGCGTCATGTTGTGAGGAGGGGGCGCATGGCTGGACTGGTCCAGCGGTTGCCCCTTCCCTGTCTGCGGTGGCTGTTGCCGGTGATGCTGGTCCTGGGGGTCTGGGGCATGCACACGCTCGGGCACGTCAGCTCCCATCACGGTGAGACCGCCTCCGTCGGCTCGTACACGCTCATGTCCATGGACCAGAGCGCACATGGCGGCGTGGAGTTCGCCGGGGCGGCTCCGGCCGTGAACGCGCCCAGCATGCCCTGGCTTGATCCGAGCGCTGTGTGCCTGGCCGTGCTGACCTCGATTCTCGCCCTGCTGATCGCGGCGACGTGGGCCGCGGGACGCCGGTGGCTGGGTGGGTCACCCGGGAGGGCGCCATGGGTTGGCGGGGTGGCCAGGCCGCCGCCACGCCGCCTGGCGCCTGCCCTGGCTGTGCTCTCGGTGATGCGTACATAGACACCATCTGCGGACGACCTCCCGGTTGTCCGAGATGTCGGCTCATGTACGCCATTCACCAGAGAGACAACCATGTTCACGAATATCAGGAAATTCTCCGCCGTCGTGGTTACGTCGGGTGCTGCGCTGGCTCTGCTGAGCGCGTGCGGTGGCACGGACAGCGCATCCATGGGCGGGCATGACATGTCCACCATGTCCAGCAGCGCCCCGGCCGCCACAGCGGCGAGTGCCCAGCCGAGCGCGACGTTCAACGACGCGGACGTGATGTTCGCGCAGATGATGATCCCCCACCATCAGCAGGCGGTCGAGATGGCCGAGCTGGCTGACACGCGGGCGTCGGACAAGGAGATCAAGGACCTCGCGGCGAAGATCAAGGCGGCTCAGGACCCGGAGATCCAGACCATGCAGGGCTGGCTCACGGCCTGGGGCAAGCCGATGCCGTCCGGTGGCACGGACCACGGGATGGGACATGACATGCTCGGGATGATGTCCGAGGAGGACATGAAGAAGCTGGCGGACGCCAAGGGCGCCGCGTTCGACAAGCAGTTCGCCCAGCTCATGATCGCTCACCACAACGGGGCGATCGAGATGGCGCGTACCGAGCAGTCCCAGGGCTCCAATCCGGAGGCCAAGGATCTGGCCAAGACCATCGAGGCCGCCCAGCAGGCCGAGGTGGAGCAGATGAGGAAGATCCTCAAGCGGCTCTAGGCGTCACTGTCGGCTGCCCGGCCACCGGGCAGCCGACCGAACTCCGCCGCGCACCCGTGTGTCACTCCGCCACAAGCCCGCCCCGGGGGTGAGGGGACGGCTGTCGCGTGGCGCACGGAGCGGCTTGGCTCGGCGGGTCGGCAGGGTCGCGGGCCGGGGCTGGGCGTCCGGAGTCGCTCTAATTCGTACATTCGTGTTCGAGTTTTCGGGGATCTGTGGCTACAGTAACTCGTACAAGTCTGTTCGAGTTAAGGAGCTTCTCGTGACTGAGACTGGCATCCAAGCGCCGCCGAACTCGCGGCGATGGACCGCTCTCGTGCTGCTCTGCGTTGCCCAGTTCATGCTGATCCTGGACGTCACGGTGATCAACGTGGCGCTGCCGAGCATCGGCTCCGGCCTCGACCTCGACCGCACCTGGCTCACCTGGGCCGTCACCGCCTACACGCTGTGCTTCGGCGGGCTCATGCTGCTGGGTGGCCGCCTCGGCGACGCCTTCGGCTCGCGTCGGATCCTGCTGATCGGGCTGACGCTGTTCACCGTCGCCTCGCTGGTCACGGGCATGGCCACCAGCGGCCCCGTACTGATCGGGGGACGGCTTGCCCAGGGCGTGGGCGCGGCGCTGCTGTCTCCGTCCGCGCTGGCCACCATCACCCGCACCTTCCACGGCGCCGAACGGAACAAGGCGCTCGGCGCGTGGGCGGCGCTCGGCGGGGCCGGATTCGCGGCGGGTGCACTGCTCGGCGGGCTGCTGACCGCATGGCCCGGCTGGCGCTGGGTGTTCTTCATCAACGTCCCGGTCGGGCTGGCCGTGCTACTGCTGTTGCCCCGCATGGTGGCGGCGGACCGTCCCGCGCGGCGGCGGCGCGTCGACCTGCCCGGCGCCGTCCTGGCCACCGGATCGACCGCGGCCCTCATCTACGGCCTGGTCAACGCCGGCGATGCCGGATGGGGATCGCCCTCGACCCTGCTGGCGTTCGGGGGCGCCCTGGTGGGATACGTCCTGTTCGCGGTGGTCGAGCGGGCCACCGCTGAGCCGTTGATGGACGTGCGCATCCTGGCCCGCCGCCCGGTCGCCACCGGTGCGTTCCTGATGCTGGCCGGCACGGCGCTGCTGCTGGCCATGGTCTTCCTCGGCTCGCTCTACCTGCAGCGGGTGCAGGGCATGTCCGCGCTGGTCACCGGAGTGCTGTTCGTGCCGGTGGCGCTCCTGAGCGGGGCGGGTGGGCACCTCGCCGGGCATGTCATCCACAGGCATGGCGCGCGGGGAGCCGCCGCCGGCGGACTACTGCTGGCGGCCGTGGGCACGACCGTCCTCGCTCTGATGGAGGGCACGGCCTGGGTCATCACGGGCCTGGCGATCGGTGCGGGCGGGATCGTTCTGACGTTCGTGGCCGCCACCACCACGGCGCTCGGGTACGTCTCCCACCACGAGGCCGGGCTTGCCTCCGGTGTGGTCAACACCTTCCACGAGGTCGGCGGATCGGTCGGGGTCGCGGTCATGTCCACCGTCGCCGCGCGCGGCATCGAGACCGGCACGGCCGGCGGTTTCTCCACGGCGTACGGGGTGGCGGCGGCCACGGCGTTCATCGCCGTCCTCATCGCGATCGTGCTCGTCCCGAAGGGCAAGGCGCACCTGCCCGAAGGCGTCCATCTCCACTGAGCCGCCCGAGGAGTGTCCTGTGAAAGTCATCTCGAACGCCTGCTCGGACTCGGAGGGGGTCTAGTGCCTGGCAATACGTATGTAAAGGCGCGGTTGTCGGTGAACGGCCACCGTCACGAACTGGAGCTCGACACCCGTGTCAGCCTGCTCGACTGTCTACGCGAGCACCTCGGCCTGACCGGCACCAAGAAGGGCTGCGACCAGGGCGCCTGCGGTGCCTGCACGGTGTTGTTGGACGGTGAGCGGGTCAACTCCTGCCTCGTGCTCGCCGTGCAGTGCGAGGACGCGGAGATCACGACCATCGAGGGGCTCGCCGAGGCGGGCCGGGCGATGCGGGAGGCGTTCGTGCGTCACGACGCCTTGCAGTGCGGTTACTGCACGCCGGGCCAGATCTGCTCCGCCGTGGCCATGCTCGCCGAGTACGAGGCCGGAGTGCCGAGTGCCGTGGGCGCGCCAGGCCTTACGGACGCCGAGATCAGGGAGCGGTTGGCCGGGAACCTGTGCCGGTGCGGCGCGTACAACGGGATCCTCGCGGCCGTGAGAGAGGTCAGCCGGTGAAGCCCTTCTCATACGTCACCGCCACCGACCTGTCATCGGCCATCGGCGTGGCCACCGCCGAGTCCAAGTACCTGGCGGGCGGCACCAACCTTGTCGACCTGATGCGTGCGGGCATCGAGACGCCCGACCGGCTGGTGGACATCAGCCGGCTCCCGCTGGCCGAGATCGAGGACCTGCCAGAGGGCGGCCTGCGGATCGGCGCCCTGGCCCGCAACACGCGAGTGACCGCCGACGCCCGGATCCGCGACCGCTACCCGCTGCTGTCCCAGGCCATCCTGAACGGGGCCTCGCCGCAACTGCGCAACCGGGCGACGGTGGGTGGCAACCTGCTGCAACGGACCCGCTGCGGCTACTTCTACGACCGGCATTCTGCCTGCAACAAACGCGAGCCGGGTGCCGGATGCGACGCCCTGGACGGGTTCAACCGCATGCACGCCATCCTCGGCGCGAGCGAGAGTTGCATAGCCGTGCACCCATCCGACATGTGCGTGGCCCTGGCCGCCCTCGACGCTGTGGTCAACATCGCCGGCCGCGACCCCGTGCCGCTGGTGGACTTCCACCGCCTCCCCGGAGACACCCCGCACATCGAGACGGTGCTCCGACCCGGCGAGTTGATCACGTCGATCGACCTGCCGCCCGCCCTCCCCGGGCACTCGGTCTATCTCAAGGTCCGCGACCGGGCCAGCTACGCATTCGCGCTGGTCAGCGTGGCCGTGCTGGTCTCGATGGAGGATGGGCGGGCGGCCTCCGTTCGCATCGCGCTGGGTGGGGTCGCGCACAAGCCGTGGCGCGCGTATGAGGCCGAACGGCTGCTGACCGGCACGTCACTCGACGAAGACCTCATCCACCAGGCCGCCGAACAGGCCCTTGCGGACGCCCGGCCGCGCGAGCACAACGCGTTCAAGCCCGAACTGGCCAGACGCCTGATCCACCGAGCGCTGAAAGGAACCATCTCATGAGCCTCGCCTCGCGCGGCTTCACCCTCGCCAGCAAGGCAATGGGCAAACTGGCCAGGCTCCTCCCCGACGGCAAGCCCGACCCGCTGGCCCACCGCCGCGCCGAACTCGGCCGCCCCGCCGACAGGCTGGACGGCCACGCAAAAGCCACCGGCGCCGTCCAGTACACGGCGGACCACCGGCCGCCGGGCCTCGCCTACGCCGTCGTGGTCGGCAGCACTATCGCCAGAGGCCGCGTCACCACCATCCACATCCCTCCGGCACCCGGCGTTCTGCTGGTGATGACCCATCACAACGCGCCCGCCATGAAACGTACCGGCGCCTACGCCACCCTCCGTGGCCCGCTCGGGGCCGCCGCGATGAGCCTGCCCGTGCTCAACACCGATGAGATCTTCTGGTACGGCCAGCCCATCGGGGTGGTCGTCGCCGAGTCCCTGGAGCAGGCCAGGCATGCGGCGTCGCTGATCCACGCCGACTACCAGCGGTGGCCCGCCGCCCTGTCGATGACCGGGCAGAAGCCTTTTACGCCCGCGCACGCCGTACTGGAAGAACCGGTGAGCAGGATCGGCGACACCCGCACCGCCCAGGCGGCGGCCACCGTCGAGGCCGAGTACACCACCCCGCTCGAACACCACAACGCGATGGAGCCGCACGCCACCCTGGCCCACTGGGAGGGCGACCGGCTCACCGTCCACGACACCTCGCAGTACCCCTACGGGGTCAAGGAGATGCTGGCCAAGAAGTTCTCGCTGGCCGAGGAGAAGGTGCGCGTCCTGGCGCCCTTCATCGGCGGCGGCTTCGGCAGCAAGACCACGGCCTGGCCGCACGTCTCCCTCGCCGTGGCGGCGGCCAAGCTCGCCGATCGCCCCGTCAAGCTCGTCCTCTCGCGCGCCGACATGTTCGCCATGACCGGCGGCCGGGCCCCGACCCGCAGCCGCATCTCGCTCGGCGCCGACGCCGAAGGGCGGCTCACCGCGCTCGAACACGAGGCCCTGTCGTCGTGCACCACCGACGAGTTCGCCGAGGCCGCCGTCATCGCCTCCCGCCACCTGTACGCCTGCCCCAACCTCCGCACCGTTCAGCAAGTGGTACGCCTGGACCGCATCCAGAACGCCTTCTTCCGCGGCCCCGGCGTGGCGCCCGGCTCCTTCGCCCTGGAATCCGCCATGGACGAACTGGCCTGGAAACTCGGCCTCGATCCACTCGAACTCCGCCTCCGGAACGAGCCCGAACGCGACCCGACCAGCGGAAACCGCTTCACCAGCCGCCACCTGCGCGAGGCGTACGCCCTCGGCGCCGACGCGTTCGGCTGGTCACAGCGCACGCTCACACCCAGGGCGATGCGGGACGGGCGATGGCTGATCGGGTACGGCATGGCCGCGGCGATCAACCCCGACGCCGTGCTGATCGCCGGAGTAAAGCTGCGCCTTTCAGCCGATGGGACCGTGACCATCCGCAGCAGCACCAACGAACTGGGCGCCGGCACCTCGACCGCGCAGAGCCAGGCCACGGCCGATCGTCTCGGCCTGCCCCTCGACCGGGTGCGCTTCGAGCAAGGCGACTCCGACGTGGCCAGGACCCGCATCCCCGGCGCCTCCGCCGCGACCACGACCCTTGCCTCGGCCATCTGGTCCGCTCGCGACAAACTGGTCCGTGAACTGCTCAAACTCGTCCGCGACACCGACTCGCCGCTGGCGGGACGGTCGTTCGAGGAGGTCGAGACCCGTGACGGCGGCTTGTTCTGCTCGGGAGGGGGCGAAAGCTACGAGCGCATCCTGGCCAGGGCCGGGCTGGACGCCGTGGATGTGGAAGGCAAGTCGGCGCTGCCGTACCAGACCGTCAAGCGCGGCACCTACTCCTACGGCGCGCACTTCTGCGAGGTGCGGGTGGACGAGGACACCGGCGAGACGCGCGTCACGCGCTGGGTCGGCGCGTTCGACGGCGGCCGGACCGTCAACCCGAAACAGGCGACCAGCCAGATGCGCGGCGGCATCATCATGGGCATCGGCATGGCACTGACCGAGGAGACCCTGCTCGACGAGCGCACGGGCCTCATCGTCAACCGCAGCCTGGCCGAGTACCACGTGCCTACTCAGCCGGACGTGCCCGACATCGACATCCGCTTCGTCGACCGGCCGGACCCGCAGACACCGCTCGGCGCCAAGGGCATCGGCGAACTCGGCATCGTGGGCGTCGCAGCAGCCGTCGCCAACGCCGTCCACCACGCCACCGGCAAACGTGTCCGCTCTCTCCCCATCACCCCGGACAAACTCATGTAGGGGCCTGGAGGACCAGGATGCGGCCGTACGACTGGACGGCCTCGCCCCGGCCGTGGGTGACGAGCCGGACGGCGAGGCCGTGATCGCCGGACAGATGCTCCGGAGGTCGGGCTCCGTCATGGCCCCGACTGGATCCGTAGGCAGTCCTCAGTGGCCGTGGTGGTACTGGTGCGTCACCGCATGTCCCTTGCCTCGTGAGATCAGCCACTTGTTCACCGGTGTCGTCAGCACGAAGGCCACCAGCAACGACCCGGCCAGCGCCACCCAGAACAGCCAATTGGCAAGGCCCGCGTCCATGGCGCCGGGCACGATCAGCATCACCGCGTTGTCCAGGATCTCCATCATCGCGATGGAGATGGTGTCGGCGGCCAGCGCGACCTTCAGTGCGGTGCGGAAGTCGACCCCGGCGCGCAGCACGCCGCGCATGGTGAGCGCGTAGCCGAACACGAAGGCCAGCGCCACGGCAAGGACCACCGTGGCGAGGTTGGACAGGCCGGCGGCGGTGCCGATGACCATGCCCAGCACCTCGCCGATGGCGCAACCGGTCAGGCAGTGCAGCGTCGCCTGCGCCGCCATTCCCCATGTGGCCATGGGCGGGGTGTGGTGAGCGTGCTCGTGCTCCGCCGGGAGTGCGGGTTCAGAGGACGGATGATGGTGACCACTGTGGTCCATGATGACGCTCCTTAGTCGTGAAGCTAAGATTGTACGGGTATGGGGTATTGAGGAAAAGTAGCTGGTCGATGTGCCCGGCATCCCGCCACGAGCGTCTGGTCTGACCTGCACATAACGCACTTTACTATGGGGTGTAGTAGAGACCGGGCCGGCGCGCAGCGGTGGGCGGGTCGCAGCCACGTCGGCGCTCAGTCTCCGGCGGCGGCAGAGCGGGGCAGGCGGAGCCCTTTGAGGGCGAGTGCGTTGACCGCGACGATGAAGCTCGACCCCGACATCGACAGGGCAGCGATCTCCGGTCGTAGGACGAGACCGAAGGCGGGCTCGAAGACGCCGGCCGCGATCGGCAGCGCGATCGTGTTGTACCCGATGGCCCAGCCCAGGTTCTGCCGCATCTTGCGCAGCGTGCCGCGGCCGATGGCCAGGGCCGTCGGCACGTCGAGCGGGTCGGATCGCATGAGCACCACGTCGGCGGTCTCGATGGCGACGTCGGTCCCGGCGCCGATCGCGATGCCCAGATCGGCCTGCGCGAGGGCCGGGGCGTCGTTGACGCCGTCGCCGACCATCGCGACCCTGCGGCCGCCGCTCTGCAATTCGGCGATCTTGGCGGCCTTGTCGCCTGGCAGCACCTCGGCGATCACCGTGTCGATGCCCAGTTGATCGGCGATCCGCCGGGCGGTGGCCTCGTTGTCGCCGGTCAGCATGACGACCTCGACGCCGGCCTCGTGCAACGCGGCCACCGCAGCCGCTGAGCTGTCGCGAGGAGCGTCGGCTACCGCGATCAACCCGGCCGCACGCCCGTCCACGGCGGCGATGACCGCGGTACGCCCGCCCGCGGCCAGTTCTTCGCGCCGGGCGGCCAGCAGGCCGAGGTCGATGCCTTCGACCTGCATCAGCTTCGTGTTGCCCACCACGACCCGGCGCCCGTCCACCTGAGCCGTTGCGCCGTGACCTGGGACGTTCTCGAACCTGGTGGCCCGCAGGACGCCGGGAGCGTGCGCGTCGGCGTACCGGACCACGGCCTCGGCCAGCGGATGCTCGGACTCCCGCTCGACGGCGGCGATCAGCTGCAGCAGCTCGGCCTGCTCCAGCCCGTCGACGATCACATCGGTGACCTCGGGCTCGCCCTTGGTAAGGGTGCCGGTCTTGTCCATGACCACGGTCTGGATGCGGGCCGAGGTCTCCAGCGCCATGGCGTTCTTGAACAGCACGCCGCGCTTGGCGCCGAGGCCGGTGCCCACCATGATCGCGGTAGGGGTGGCCAGGCCGAGCGCGTCGGGACAGGTGATCACGACGACGGTGATGGCGAAGAGCATGGCCGTTCCGGTGGCCGCGCCCGCCAGCAGCCAGGCCGCCAGCGTCAGCCCGCCGCCGATGAGCGCGACGAGGACCAGCCAGAACGCCGCCCGGTCAGCCAGGCGCTGACCTGGGGCCTTGGAGTTCTGGGCCTGCTGGACGAGCTTGACGATCTGGGCCAGGGCGGTGTCGGCGCCGACCTTGGTGGCCCGCACCCGCAAGGTGCCGTTCTTGTTGATGGTCGCGCCGACCACCGCGGAGCCCGGGGCCTTGTGCGCCGGCAGGCTCTCGCCGGTGACCATCGACTCGTCGACCTCGCTCTCGCCCTCCACGACCTCGCCGTCGACAGCGATCTTCGTGCCGGGACGGACCAGCAGCACGTCTCCGACCACGACCTCGGCCGTGTGGATCTCCACCTGCTCGCCGTCGCGGATCACCACCGCCTTGGGCGGGGCCAGGTCCAGCAGCGCGCGGATCGCGTCGTTGGCGCCGCCTCTGGCCCGCATCTCGAACCAGTGCCCCAGCAGCACGAACGCCGCCAGCACGGTCGCCGCCTCGTAGAACACCTCGCCGCCGCCGGTCAGCGTGATGTACAGCGAGTAGAGCCAGCCCGCCCCGATCGCCACGGCGACCAGCACCATCATGTCCAGCGTGCGCGCCCGCAACGCCCGTACGGCGCCGTCGAAGAAGATCCACGACGAGTAGAAGATCACCGGCAGGCTGAGCAGCAGCGCCCACACGTCCTCGCGCAGCCCGAACGGCACCGGCACATCCAGTCCCAGCACCTCGCGGCCGATCGGCGACCAGATCAGGATCGGGACCGACAGCACGGCCGCCACCAGGAACCGGTTGCGCATGTCGGCCACCATGGCCTCCATCGACATGGCGCCGTGGCCCCCGTGCCCCATCGTCTCGTGCGGCGCCGGACCGGCCTCGTGACCTGTACGTTCGCCACGCTCGGCGGCGGGCTCCAGGACGGCTGAAGCGGTGCGGGGGGCGTGCTCGCCACCTGGCGGGTCGGGTTCTGTCATGGGATCGCAGACGTGCGACGGCACAGACTGGCCCGCGCAGTGGTAGCCGCATTCCTGTACCCAGCGGCGGAGCTCGGCCAGGGACGTGGCCCTGGGGTCGAACAGCACGGTGGCGGTCTGCCCGACCGGGTTCACCTCGACCTCGATCACTCCAGGGCGGCGACTCAGGGCGGCACGCACGACGTTCTGCTCGGAGGCCCACTGCAGGCCGCTCACATCGAGAACCGCCGTGCTGCGATCCTTGGCATCCCCGGACGTCATGGTCTCCTCCATACCCGCCCGGTGGCGCGCTCACAGGAAGCCGCTATCTACCATCAGTCATAGTAGTCATTGGCTGCTGGTGGGGCGGAAGATGACGGTGAGGTCCGTGCCGCCGTTCTTCGATTCGTACACGGTGCCGTCCTCGGCTGCGGCGAGGAGGCGTTGCCGGTCGACGGCGGTGAACGCGGCCGCCGGAGCCGGGAGCCGACCGCTCTTCCGCCACGTTTTGCCGTCGTCGGTGCTCAGGTGCACCTGGCCTTCGGTGTCCTGCCCGATCAGGAGGTCGGCTGTGGGAGCCTCGATCTGGCTGAGCAAGGGTGCGTTCTTCACCGGCTCGAAGTCCATGCCGCCGTTCTCGCTCACCTGCACGCCGTTGGTCGTGGCTGCGTAGACGCGTTCAGGCCGTGCGGCGTTGGCGGCGAGGGCGATGATCTCCTCCTCGGCGCCCAGCCGCCAGGTCGCACCCCCGTCCACGCTTGCCCGAAGACGACTGGTCTGGCTGTCGTAGGCGTAGAGGGTGCTCCCGGCCGGTTGCAGGGCGTGGAAGTCGGCGGCGCCGCGCTCGGAGATCGTTTCCCACGTTGTGCCGGCGTCGGTGGTGCGGATCAGGCCGAGATGGGGCGGGGAGTCGGTGTCGGCCTCGCCAGGGTGTCCGCTGGCGAGGAAGGTCTTGGGGCCGATCACGGTGAATCCCATGTGGTCCTGTACGCGTCCGGCGACGCGCTGGGCGGCGTCGGCGGACGTGACCTTGAACAAGCCGTAGTGCCCGGCAAGGTAGAGGGCGCCGTCGGCGGGGTCGACGCCGATGCCGTGAACATGCCCGACGCCTGGATCATCGGTCTGCGCCGGCTCACCGGACTGCCCGCAGGCCCCCAGCACCGACACCAGGAGCGCCAGCGCGGCAGCGTGAATTCCTCGCATGACACGGAGTCTACTATCAGTGCTAGTAGGTCAGAGGCCGAGGAGCGAATGGCAATGATGTGCCAGGAAGGAGCTGAGGCCGGGCACCAGCGCGACCATCGCGGGTCCACCCAGCAGCAGGGCGACCGCAAGCAGCCCGGTCAGGCGCTCGCGGCGGCCGAGCGGGGCCTCGGGGTTGAGCATGCGGCGCACCCGGGTGAGCGCTGTCTCGCCGCCCGCGCCCAGTGTGAACGCAGGCGCGTGACCGGTGGCCAGGCGGACCAGCGCGGCGGCGATCTGCACACGCGGGTGGCGGCGCGCGGCGACGTCGTCGGCCAGCAGCTCGATCAGCCGGGCGATCTCCGTCCTGGCCCGCTCGAACAGCGGGACGCGCGGGAAAGCGCGGGCCAGAGCCTCTCCGCCGGCCAGCACCAGATGATGGCGTCCCCGAAGATGCGCCCGCTCGTGCTCCAGCACCGCGGCGACCTGTTCAGGAGCCAGACTTTGCAGCGCTCCCGTGGTGATGACCATCTGGGCGTGCCTGCCGGGCACGCAATAGGCCAGGCGCTCGTCGTACTCGATCACGACCGCGCCGAGGTCGCTGTCGCGCCGACCCAGGAGAGTGAGCAGCGCCGCGTGCTCGCGACGTTCCATGCGGGCCCTGACCAGGACGGCCGCCCCGCAATAGGCGACCCGGGCGAGCACCGCTCCCGCTGCCAGCAGCGCACCCGCGCCCGCCGGTGTGAGCCCGGACCCGTCGTTCAGCATGTCGGCGCAGGCCTCGAACAGCCCGGCCAAACCGTGCCCCACGACCTCGGGGGGAACGGCGAAGGCCAGCGCGGCCAACAGCACCGAGGCGACCACCGAAGCGGCCGCGGCCTGCCACAGCGTGATCGCCAGCCGGGGCGCCCGATCGGCCCAGCAGGCCGCCCGCCGACCCAGCCGGGGCAGCCAGATCGCGGTCACGACCGTATAGAGCAGCAGGACGATGGCGGCGATCATGCTCGGCTGCCTCGGTGCGGGAACACCTGCAGCGCCGCCTCCAGCGCCGCGGCCTCCTCCGAGGTCAGCCGCTCCAGGAAGTGCACCAGCGTGGCGGCCTGGTTGTCGCTGCCTGCCAGCGCGCTGCGCATCAGGTCGGCGGTGTACGCCTCCTTGGAGGCGACCGGTTCGTAGACGTAGGCGCGACCGACGGGCCGGCGCTTGAGCAGGCCCTTGGTGTGCAGCTTGTCCATCACGGTCATCACGGTGGTGTAGGCGATGGTCCGCTCCTGGCGGAGGTCTTCCAGGACGTCTCGTACGGAGGCGGGCCTGCGCCGGGCCCACATCCGGTCCATGATCGTGGATTCGAGTTCGCCGAGGCCGCGCATCATGCCGGCAATGCTACCTGCGATCGTAGTCAGACTGTTTGGCGCGCGGTGATCGCCCGCTTGAGTTGGATCAGGTCCTTGGGGGAGTTGACCGCGACGGCGCCCACCAGCACGCCCCGGCGGGTGAAGGCCACGGCGAAGCGATCTTCTTCCGGGGAGCCGGTGGCGATGCTCGCCGTGTCCGCGAGGTGCGGCAGCCCGGCCGTCTGGATGCGGGCGCCGTGCACATGGGTGGCGAAGTTCGGCACGTCCAGGAATGCTTGAGCGTTCTCGGGTCCGGCCAGCAGATTACGGGCGGCGACCGCGCCCTGCTCGTTGGCGTTGGCCCAGTGCTCGATGCGCACCATCTCGCCGTCGAACAGGCCGTGCGGCCAGCGGGCGACATCCCCTGCGGCCACGATGTCGCTCGACCCCGTCGCGAACAGCGTCGGCTCGCACAGCACGCCGTCGTCCACGGCCAGGTCGCTGCCGTCCAGCCATTCCGTGTTCGGCACCACGCCCATGCCCCCGACGACCAGGTCCGCGGCGATAGAGCGGCCGTCGCTGAGCCGTACCTGGCCGCCGTTCACGGCGGTGACCCGGACGTTCGTGATGAGCTCGACGCCGTTGCGCTCGTGGTGCGCGGCCAGCCAGCGTGCCGCGTCCTCGCCCAGTCCGGCGTGCATGGGGTACGGCGCCGAGTCGACGAGGGTGACTTTCCTGCCGAGCTGCCGTGCCGTGGCGGCCACCTCGCCCCCGATGAAGCCGCCGCCGATGACCAGCACGTGCTCGAGTCCCGACTCGAGCTCCGCGCGCAGTGCCAGCGCGTCCTCAAGGGTGCGCAGGGTGTGCACGCCGTCGAGCCGCCGCGGGCGTGCGCCGCTGGCGATGACGAGGCCGTCGTAGCCGGCCTCGGTGCCGTCGTCAAGGCTGACCGTCCGGTTCCGGACGTCAAGGTGTACGGCCTGCCGGCCGCGCAGCCACTGGTCGCCGAGCTCCTCCGCACCCGGGAGCGTGACGTCGTCGTCGCCCCGCAGCACGCTCTTCGAGAGCGGCGGGCGGTTGTACGGCACGTGCGTCTCGGCTCCGACCAGCGTGACCTCGCCCTCGAAGCCCTCCCGGCGCAGCGCCTGCACGGCCCGCAACCCGGCCAGCGAAGCACCGACGACGATGATCCTGTTGATTCTTCTCATGCCTGTGACCATACCCATAGGGGGTATAGTCATCGCAATGTGACATGAGTCTCATATACCCCTGGCCCGTATGTCTTGCCCCGGAAGTGATCGCGGCGTACCGTCTCTGCACATACCCGCAAGGGGTATCGAGAGGAGATGTGGCGATGAGCACGAGCACGTACAAGGTGTCGGGGATGACCTGCGGCGGGTGCGCCGGCAAGGTGAAGAGCGAGATCGGCAAGGTCGCCGGGGTCTCCTCGGTAGCTGTCGAGCTGGCGACCGGGCAGGTCACTGTCACCTCTGACGGCCCGGTCGACGATGCGGAGATCAGGAACGTTGTGGAAGAGGCCGGTTACGAAGTGGGGTGACGTTCATGGGTTGGCGGTCCTGGTGATCGAGTTCACGCGATGGACCCGCCCGTCGGGGGCGAGCTGGGCGAACAGGTAGACCTCGATCTGCAGGGTCTTGTCCTTTCTGGTCCGGACGGTCATGGTGTAGCGGGCGGCGGCCCGGTCGCCGTCGAGCACTGTCTCGTGGACCTGGATGTCCAGCTCGAGGGAGTTCTTGCGGGCCGGGCCGGCGTGGTCGATCAGCCGCTGCCGGTCGAGGGTGATGCCGTCGTTGCGGTATTCGAGGTCGGGGGTGTAGTAGCGGTCCACGATCGTGGCCGGGTCCTCCTGGCTGAAGGCCAGCTCGTACGGCAGCCGCGTCAGGAAGGCGTGGAAGTCAGGCCGTCCGGTCCTCGTCATGCTGACGCCGGCTGAGTGCGGCTGACGGACCAGACCCGTGCCAGCTGCACCATGCTCACGCCGAACATCAGCACGCCGAGCGGCACATGCAGGCTCTTCACGTGCGCCATGCCCAACGCCATCTGGGCCAGCGTCATCACCAGCATGCCGGCGGCGGGCAGGATGGCGCTCACTCGCCGCGACACCAGCGCGGCGACCAGGTACAGCAGCACGGTGACCACGACACCGAGGGCCGTGGCGCTGTGCGCCATCCGGCCTCCGGGCGAGGCCAGCAGCAGCCCGGCGGTGACCGCCTGGAGCAGCAGGGCGACGGTCTGCGCGGTGATCGCGATACGCAAGAACATGATTCTCCTCAGCGGGTAGATGGCCGGGCGACGACGACGACAGTGATGATCAGGGCGAAAGCGGCCAGCGCGGTCAGGGTGCGCAGGGTGTGGAACAGCTCCCACCGCTGGAAGATCTCGGCGTAACCATCCGGGACCGGGCCGGCGGCCCACTTCCGGAAATGCGCATGCAGGGGGATGTTGCCGAACACGGTGATCAGCAGCGAGGCCAGTGCCAGCGCACCGGCGCCGAACGCCAGCCGGCGCCACCGGCCCCGGCCGGCGATCGCCAGGCCGAAGGTGGTGAGGATGGCCAGCGCCATCGCGCTCTGCATGACCGGCTCGTTGACCTTCATCATCGTGGTGTGGAAGGTCAGGCGCACATCCAGCGGAACGGCGCCGAACGTGGGGATCACGTTGGCCGCGCCGTACCCGAACGCGCCCGCGAGCAGCCCGGTGGTCAGCAACGCCGCCCCGTGGAGGTACCTGACTGGGGTTCTCATGACTGGCAATGGTCGTCAAGCCGGGGCTTCACGACGTCCCACACTCGGCCCCATTTGCGCTACCTCACCGGAAGCAACGACCGGCCGGACTACGACGCCGGGAGTAGTCCCGCAATACTGCACAGCAGGGATGAGCAGCTTCCGGTGCGCCCGTAAAGTGCGAAAGGTGCGGTTCGACGTGCGAGGGCACACAAGCGTGCCCGCACTGTTCTGTGTGCGCGGCTCCTGGTGCTGCCGCCCACGATCGTGCCGTCGGCGCGGCTACGCTTGTGCGGGCCGCTCGGCCGGGGCGAGCAGTGACAGCATTGTCGTGATCAGCACCTGCTCGGCCTCCTCGGGCGCGAGCCGCCCCGCCTCACGCTCCTGCGCGGCACTGTGGATGATCGAGAAGAACGTCGTCACCAGCCAGGCCAGCGGCAGGTCGGTCCGGAAGTCGCCGTCGCGCTGCCCGCGCGCGATAAGCCGCTCGACCCGCCGCAACGGCCGGTCATGGTGCTCCCGGATCCGCTCCGTGGCCAGCACCCGGTCAGCGGCCATAAACAGGCGGCGATGCCGGTCGAGCAACTCCCAGGACGACCGCAGCAGCTCCGCCATGGCCGCCGGCGCCGGCGCCGTGTCGATCGACTCGTCCGCCAGCACCGCGTCCGCCACGTCAACCGCGTGATCGAGCACCGCGTCCACCAGCGCCTCCCGCGACGGGAAGTGGCCGTAGAGCGTCACCCTGCCCACTCCGGCGGCCTTGGCGATGTCGGCCACGCTGGCCGTGGGGTCGGCGCTGAGCAGCCTGGCGCCGGCTTCGAGGATCGCCGCGATGTTCCGCTCGGCGTCCGCGCGCCGAGCGGGTACGGGCTGTCGTGCTGCGGTCCTCGCCATGCGATCCACCCTACGACGGCGGTTCCCGTGCCACGTCAACCCTCGAGCACTGCGCCTGAACCTCACACCATCGCGGCGGCGGCCCGGTTCGCGCCGCGCGGGCTAGCATCGGGCCATGCCCTTGACCGCGAACGACGTCGACCGGTTCGAGGCGTCCAGGCCGCGCCTGGAGGCCATCGCCTACCGCGTCCTCGGCTCCGCAGGGGAGGCCGAGGATGCCGTGCAGGAGACGTTCCTGCGCTGGCAGGCCGCCGACGTCGACCGCATCGAGGTGCCCGAGGCCTGGCTGACGAAGGTCCTCACCAACCTGTGCCTCAACCAGCTCACCTCCGCGCGGGCGCGCCGCGAGACCTATGTGGGCCAATGGCTTCCCGAGCCGCTGCTCGCCGGGGACCCGATGCTCGGCCCGGCCGACACCGCCGAGCAGCGGGAAGCGGTCTCGTACGCGGTCCTCACGCTCATGGAGCGCCTCTCGCCAAGCGAGCGGGCGGTGTACGTGCTGCGGGAGGCCTTCGACTACCCGCACCGGGAGATCGCCGAGATCCTCGACATCACCGAGGCCACCAGCCAGCAGCTCTTCCACCGCGCCAAGAAGCACGTCGCGGACGGCAAGGCCCGCACCGAGATCGACGATGCCGCCGCCCGGCGGATCGTCGAGGAGTTCCTGGCGGCCGCCGCCAGCGGCCAGACCGAGGTGCTCGTGCGCCTGCTCACCGAGGACGTCATCTCGATCGGCGACGGCGGCGGGAAGGTCCCGGCCCGCGCCAAGGCGTTCGAGGGCGCCGTCGCGGTCGCGAGGTTCCTGCGGGGCCTGCTCAAACCCAGCGAGGCCAAGCACGCCCTGGTCGGCGGCGCGCCCGAGGTCTACGCCTGGACCGCCAACGGCGACCCCGCCGTCGTGGCCGTCGTGGACGGCCGGGTCGTCGGCGTCATGTGCCTGGAGATCACCGCCGAGGGCATCGCCGCGTTCCGCAACCAGGTCAACCCCGACAAGCTCGAACGTGCGACCGCGCACTGGGCGGCCGCCGACCACGGGGAGCCCCTGTTGGCCTTCTGAGCGCTATGTGAGGTGTTTCACATCGCGTACCTGTCAGCAAACGGCGGGCTGCCCGGTTCAAGTGGCAAAACCCGCGCGAGACAGGGGCAAGGAAAATGCAGCACCGCATCATCGTCCTCGGGGCCGGATACACCGGGGCCATCGCCGCCGGCCGCCTCGCCAAGCGGCTCCGCCGCGAGGACGTCGCCATCACCCTCGTCAACGCCGAGCCGGACTTCGTCGAACGCGTCCGCATGCACCAGCTGGCGACCGGCCAGGACCTCAAGCCCCGGCCGTTCAGGGAGATGTTCGCGGGCACCGGCGTCGAGCTGAGGCTCGCGAAGGTCACCGGCGTCGACGTCGACCGCAAGACCGTCACCGTCATCGACGCGAACGGCGCGGGTGTGATCGCGCCCGGGTCCGGCGCCGGCCTGATCGCGCCCGGGTCCGCCGCCGAAGAGCTCGCCTACGACACTCTCGTCTACGCCCTCGGCAGCGGCTGGAACGCCCAGGGCGTCCCCGGGACCGCCGAGCACGCCTACGAGATCGCCGGCCGCGCCGGAGCGCTCCGGCTGCGCGAGCGCCTGGCCCGCCTCGACGCCGGGCAGGCCGTGGTCGTCGTCGGCGGCGGCCTCACCGGTCTGGAGGCCGCGACCGAGATCGCCGAGGCCCGCCCGGACCTCGACGTCGCCCTCGCCGCCAGCGGCGGCCTCGGCGACTGGCTCTCGCCCAAGGGCCGCGAGCACCTGCGGAAGGTCTTCGGCAAGCTCGGGATCACCGTGCACGAGCACGCCGCCGTCGCCGGCGTCGAAGCCGACCGCGTCGCCACCGCCGACGGCACGGTCATCCCGGCCGCGGTCACCGTGTGGACCACCGGCTTCGCGGTCCACCCGATCGCGCAGGCGACCGCCCTGGAGGTCACCGGCAACGGCCAGATCGTGGTCGACGGGACCATGCGCTCGGTCTCACACCCGGACGTGTACGCCGTCGGCGACGCGGCCATGGTGATGGGCCCAGGGGACAAGCCGCTGCGGATGTCGTGCGCCTCGGGAATTCCGACCGCGTGGCAGGCCGCCGACGCGATCGCGACGCGCCTGACCGGCGGGAAGCTCCCGAACACGCCGCTCCGCTACTTCAACCAGTGCATCTCGCTGGGCCGCAAGGAGGGCCTGATCCAGTACGTCACCGCCGACGACCGCGCCGTGCAGGCGGTCCTGATCGGACGGCTCGCCGCCGTCTACAAGGAACTGGTCTGCAAGGGCGCCGCCTGGGGAGTCGCCAACCCGACGCTCGGGCTGCCGGCCCGGCGCCGCCGCCTCACGCGGGAGCGGGTCGCGACGGGCTCGGCCGCCAAGGCGCCGGCGTAGAGCACGAAACGTAGCGGCCGCCCTCGGCGCGAGGCGCCCTGTCATGCTCTCGAACGTGTGACCAGAACGCTGTGTATTCCCCCGTTCACCCAGTAGATTCGAGGGTCCCGGTGATCGACGAGGGGAGATCGGGCGGTGCGCGACGGCATGACGGTCGGCGGGCGCTACCGCCAGGAGACCTGCCTGGTCAGCAGCCGCGCCACGGAGGTCTGGCTCGCCCGCGACCTGCTGCTGAACCGGGATGTCGTGCTCAAACGCATGCTCGTGGACAACGCCGGCTTCAGCCGCTTACAGGCCGAGGCCCGCGCCCTGGCCGCCTTCAACCACCCGCACGTGGTCACCCTGTACGACGCCGTGCAGGACGACGACGAGGCGGCGTCGTGGATGGTGATGGAGCACGTGCCCGGCGGGAGCCTCGACGAACACCCGCCCATGCCGCCGGAGCAGGCGGCCCGGCTCGGCGCGCAGATCGCCGGCGCGCTGGCCGCCCTGCACGCCAAGGGCATCGTGCACCTGGACGTGAAGCCGGGCAACATCATCCTCACCGGCGACGGTGTGGCCAAGCTGGCCGACTTCGGCGCCGCGTACCGGGTCGGTGGCAGGGAGACGATCACGCCCAACGGCGCCATCAGCTACACCGTCGACTACGCCTCGCCCGAGGTGGTCACGGGGCGGCCGGAGCCGGCCTCGGATGTGTTCTCCCTCGGCGCCACCCTGTATGCGCTGGTCGCCGGGCGGCCGCCGCGGCCGGGGGTGGACGAGGAGGAGTCCGACGCGTACGTCACGGCGTGGGAGGCCGCGCGTGGCGCCGTCGAGATGACGGCCGACGTCGGGCCGCTGGAGAGCCTGCTGGCGGACATGCTGCAGCCTGACCCGGTGGAGCGGCCGAGCGCCGCTGAGGTCCGGCGGCGGCTGGAGAAGCTCGCGGGATCCGCGCCGACCCGTCCCCGGCGGCTGGAGAAGCTCGCCGGATCCGCGCGGCCCCGTCCCCGGCGGCGGCCGTTCATCCTGGTGGGCGCGGCGCTGGTCGTTGTCGTCGCCGCCTACGCGGTGTACCACACGGTGAGCGGGCTCACGGCAAGCTCGGCCGGGCCCTCGGCCGGCCCGGTCGCTCCTTCGGCCGGCCCGCCGGCTTCCCTGATCGGTGACCCGCGCAGCGCCGACCCGTGCGCCCTGACCGACCCCGCCGCGCTCCGCCGGTTCGGCAGGGCGGAGCTCGACGTCGACTACGGCAACTTCGACCGGTGCGACGTCATCGTGCTCCCGCCCACCCGCGGCGTCGTTGACGTCCAGGTGTGGCTCGACCGCGACCCGCCACCCGAGCGGGCCCAGCCGGCCAGGACCGTGGGCCCGGTCGAGGTCATCGACCACCCCGCCGAGAGTGAGGTGTGCCGGCGCACGCTCTTGCTGCCCGGCGTCGAGGACACTGTCGTGAAGGTCATCGCGAACATGGAGGAGGACGGCAAGGTCGACTTGTGCGCCATCGCCGACGCCGCCACCACCACCGCGGCCCAGGCACTCGCCGCCGGCCCGATCGAACGCCGCTCCCCGCCACTGCCCGCCGCCTCCCTGGCCCAGAGGGACGCCTGCGCGCTGCTGCGCGGCATCGCCATCGAGGCCGTCCCAGGCGTCGACGCCACCAGCCCCGACCCCGGGTTCGGCGGATGGCATTGCTCGTGGGACGGCACCACCGGCGACACGTGGGTGAACCTGCAGTTCGACCGCGAACTGCGGCGAAACACCGAGGACGACGGGACGCCCACCCGCGTCAACGGCTACCGGGCCTTCGTCACGCCGAAGGGCGAGGGCGGCGGGACCTGCCTGCTCCAGGTGATCTACCGGTCGTACGCCGACCAGCGCGGTGAGAGCGCGGTCGAGAAGGTACGCATCGTGGTCGGCGGCTCGCGCCCCACGGACCGGCTGTGCCGCATGGCCACCGACCTCGCCCGCTCCGCCACCGCCCAGCTCCGCGGATCGTGACCTCCTGGACCGGTCAGAACAGCCCCTGGGAGCTGCCCGTGCGCGCATCCGGCCAGCGACAAAGACCGCGCCCCCGGCCGCAACGTGCGCTTCGGCCGCGCCGGAGGAGCCTGAGCGTCGGCGTGGACGACCGGTCGGTGAGCTGCCCGCACGCCGGGGTGGCCTACCGAGAGGAACGGTGGTGGGACCGCCCCGTCGTCCCTGACGCCGCCCGGAGACGGTCGGCCATGACGCCGATCCGCTCGACCAGCTCCGGCGGGTCATGCACCTCGAACCCGATGTCCATCAGGGCGACCCACACGACGATCTCGTCGAGGTTGTTCGCACCGCACAGGAGGACGCAGGTCTCCGCGTCGACGGGCTCCACCGTCCCCGTCGTCGGCGGCATGTGCCCGGTCACGACCTCCGCCGGGGCGTGCATGGTGAAGCGCGCCTGATAGCGGTACGGAGCACTGGAGATCGCCCGGGACATGTAGGCGGCGAGGTCCTCGTCGGGCGGGTCCCTGGGGACGAAGCGCGGCCCGTTCGGCGTCCTCAGGCGCAGCCGGTCGACCCGGTACGTCCGCCAGTCCTCCTTGTCGATGTCCCAACCCACGAGGTACCACCGGCGCCCCGAATGCACGAGCCGATGGGGCTCGGCTGAACGGCGGCTCTCTCGGCCCTCGCGCGACCGGTAGTCGAACCGCAGCCCCTCATGATCTCGGCAGGCCGCGGCGATGGCGGTCAGCACCTCGGGGTCCACCGGTGGTGAGGCCCCCGTCATGGGGACGGTCATCGACTGCAGCGCGTGAACACGATGCCGCAGCCGTGCAGGCAGCACCCGTTCGAGCTTCGCGAGCGCCCGTACGGACGTCTCCTCGATCCCGGCGACCGTGCCCCCGGCGGCCGTCCTCAGCCCCACCGCGACCGCGACCGCCTCGTCGTCATCGAGCAGCAGCGGGGGCAGGTCGGACCCGGCGCCCAGCCGGTAACCCGGCGTGCCGGCTGTGGCGTGCACGGGATAGCCCAGCTCCCGCAGCCGGTCCACATCCCGCCGTACGGTCCGCGTCGTGACGCCGAGCCGCTCCGCCAGCTCCGCGCCGGACCAGTCCCGGTGGGTCTGCAGGAGGGACAACAATCTGAGGAGTCGAGCCGAGGTCTCCAACATGTTTTCAATCTTGCCGGCAACCTAGGACCGAATCCGTCCTAACCGGCTCCTAACGTCTTGGGCATGGCGAAAATCAACCCGTTCCGCATCGACATCCCGCAGGCCGACCTGGACGACCTCCGCGACCGCCTGGCCCGCACCCGCTGGCCGGACGAGCTGCCCGGCACCGGCTGGTCGTACGGCGTCCCGTCCTCGTACGCGAAGGAGCTGGCCGAGTACTGGCGGACGGCGTACGACTGGCGGGAGCAGGAGGCGGCGCTCAACGAGTACCCGCAGTTCACCACCGAGATCGACGGCCAGAACATCCACTTCCTGCACGTCCGCTCTCCCGAGCCCGACGCGCTCCCGCTGATCCTCACGCACGGCTGGCCCGGTTCGATCGCCGAGTTCATGAAGATCATCGGTCCGCTCGCCGACCCCCGCGCCCACGGCGGCGACCCGGCCGACGCCTTCCATGTGGTGGCGCCCTCCCTGCCCGGCTTCGGGTTCTCCGGCCCCACCCGCGAGACCGGCTGGAACCTGCGCCGGGTCGCCCGCGCCTGGGCCGAGCTGATGAGCCGCCTCGGCTACGACCGGTACGGCGCCCAGGGAGGCGACACCGGCTCGGTGGTCTCTCCCGAGCTCGGCCGCGTCGCCCCGGACAACGTCATCGGCGTCCACGTCAACGGCGCTCTGGGCTTCCCGAGCTTCGAACCCGCCGAGCTGGAGGGTCTCACAGAGGCAGAGCAGGCCCGGCTGGCCCTCTACACCGACCAGGACCGCTCGGGCTACGCCATGATCCAGTCCACCCGCCCGCAGACGCTGGCCTTCGGCCTGCACGACTCTCCCGCCGGCCAGCTGGCCTGGATCGTGGAGAAGTTCAAGGAGTGGACCGACCCCGCTCACGACCTCCCTGAAGAGGCCGTGGACCGCGATCAGATGCTCACCGACGTCACCATCTACTGGCTCACCGGCACCGCGGGGTCGTCCGCCCGCCTCTACAAGGAGGGCTCGACCGACTGGGGCCGGCCCGTCGAGAAGTCCGATGTTCCCACCGGGGTGGCGGTCTTCCCCGGCGACGCCGGGATCCGCCGCGTCGCCGAACGCGAGCACAACGTGGTCCACTGGTCGGAGTTCGAGCGGGGCGGCCACTTCGCCGCGATGGAAGCACCGGACCTGCTGGTCGCCGATGTCCGCGCGTTCTTCCGGCTGGTCCGCTGACTCGCGTCGGGGAGCAAGAGGCCATGACGCCCTGTGCCAGGGCGTCCGAGCCGGAGGACCTCTAGAGTCTCGGACATGGAGAAGATCTTGGCGGCGGCCTCGGCGGTCCTGGGTCAGAGGGTCAGACGGCCGGTCGATCTGGGCGGGAGTTCGCGCAGCGACGTCCTGCGGTGTGTGACCGGCGATGACGGCACGGTGGTGGTCAAGGCGTACCGGGACGCTGCGGGCTTCCCGGCCGAGGCGGCCGGGTTGTCGCTCGGTGACGGGTTCGGGCCCCGGTTGCTGGCTGTGGACCCGTCCTTCCCGCTCATCGTGATGTCGGACCTCGGCGTCGCGCCGAGTCTGGCTGACGTGCTGCTCGGGGGGTCGGCGGAAGCGGCGGGGGAAGGGCTGCTCGCGTGGGCGCGGACGTACGGGGGGATCGCCAAGGCCGGTGCAGGACGACAGCAGGAGTGGGAACGCTCTCGGGCCGCCTACTCCGCAGACCGTGCGGGGTGGCTTTTCTTCCGCGATCTGGGAGAGGTGTTACCACCCGTCGTGCCTGCGGGGCTCGACGGCGAGCTGGCGGCGCTGCAGGCGAGCAGCGAGCGGTATCCGGTGTTCTCGCCAGGTGACATCTGCCCGGACAACAACCTGCTGACAGCGGACGGGCTGCGGGTGCTCGACTTCGAGAGCGCCGGATATCACTCGGCTTTTCTCGAAGCGGCATACATACGCATGCCGTTCGCCACGTGCTGGTGCGTGTTCCGGCTGCCGCCCGGGATGGAAGCGGAGATCGAGGACGTCTACCGCGAGGAGGTGGTCGCCGTCCATCCCGAGCTGGCCGATGACGAGATCTGGGAAGCGGGGGTGCGGCAGGCTGTGGCCACTTGGACGATTCAGATGACGAAGGTCTTCTTGCCGCGGGTCCGCGAGCAGGATCAGCCCACGCATTCCAGCCGGACACCGGTGCCGAGCCGGCGCCAGGTGCTGCGCTACCGGTGGGGTCGCCTGCTGGACCAACTCGACCAGGGCGCGTTTCCCGCTGTGGCGGAGGTCGTACAGGCGTGGTTGGAGACAAGCGCGGAGTGGGACGTCGCCGAGTTGCCCCGCTACCCTGCCTTCACCTCGGCTGAGCCAGGGTAGCGCGCGGCTGCGGCCCCGGTGTCCGCGCATGTCCGGAGGTGTTTACTCGGGCTCGACGAACTGCATGTCGAGCTGGATCTTCACGGAGTCACCGAGGATGGCGGGGGCGAAGCCGAGACCGAAGTCGCTCCGGCGGATCTCGCCCTTCGCCTCGAAACCGGCGTGCCGGCGTCCGTCCACGATGGAGTCCTCCACCCCGCCGAACTCGACGTCGAAGGTGACGGACCTGGTCACCTCGCCGATGGTGAGGTCGCCCGCCATGATCCAGTCGTCGCCGGCGCCGTCGATCCTGGTGGAGCGGAACACCATGGCCGGGCGGTTGGCGACGTCGAGCATGTCCGGGGCGCTGAGGTGGGCGTCGCGGTCGGCGTTGCCGGTGTCGACCGAGTCGAGCGCAACGGTGGCGGTGACCGCACAGCTGTCGAGGGTGTCGCCGACGATGAGGTCCGCCTCGAAGCGCATGAACTGGCCGCGCACCTTCGAGATGCCCAGGTGGCGGATCGTGAAGCCGACCGCCGAATGGAACGGGTCGAGGGTCCAGTGCCCGGCGGCGAGCGGCAGAGCGGTCGGGATCGTCGTAACGGTCTTGGAAGTCATGTCCCCCAACCTGGCCCGGGCGGCGGCGCGTAGGGAGGCCGGGCTGAGGCTGGCCCTGACAGGGCGACGATGAGCGCGCCGGGGGTCGGTAGGTTGCGGGTGTGAGTGACAACGAGTTGGGCGCGTTCCTGCGGAGCCGCCGGGAGGCCATCAGGCCCGCCGACATAGGGCTTCCCGCCGGGTTCCGGCGGCGGACCCCCGGGCTGCGCCGCGCCGAGTTGGCCACGCTCGCGGGGATCAGCGTCGAGTACCTCGCGCGGCTGGAGCAGGGCCGCGACCGGCATCCGTCCCCGCAGGTGCTCGGCGCGCTCGCCGACGCCCTGCGGATGTCCACCGATGAGCGGTTCCATCTCAGGATCTTGGCGAAGGCGATGGAAGGCGGCAGCTCGTTCGTCTGCCGTTCGGCGCAGCCGCCGGTCGTGTCCATCCGGCCGACGGTACGGGCGCTGCTCGACAAGCTGGAACCCGCCCCGGCGGTGCTGATCAACCGGATGACGCAGGTGCTCGCGTACACCACGGGCTTCGAGCGCCTGGCTCGCCCCACCGGCCTCCTGGACGTGGCCGAGCCCAGCTTCGCGCGGTTCGTGTTCAGCGACCCGCGCGCCCGCGGCGTCTATCCCGACTGGGACGCCGTCGCGACCCAGCAGGTCGCCATCCTCAAGGGCGCGGCCGGTCTCGCCGACCCGCACGTGGCGGCTCTCGTCGACGAGCTCACCATCACGGCCGGCGGGCCCTTCAGCGAGCGGCTCACGACGCCGGGCATCCCCGAGCGGGCCGGTGTCCAGCGCTGGGCGCACCCGGAGGCCGGGGACGTGCGGCTCGCGTACGAGGCCCTCGAACTCGCCGACGACCAGCGCCTGATCGCCTACCTTCCGGCGGACGAGGCGTCGTCGGCCGCGCTCGATCGCCTGGCCGGGCGCCATCCGGGCACGCTCCGCGTTGTCAACAGCTGACCGCGGACGTTCGCCTGCCAGAGGCGGTCCGAGGGTTCCGCCGTGCGCGGGGCCAGTCGTAATGATCAACTTTACGTGAGAGGCGAAAGCGACACATGACATCGAGCACATTCCGCATCGGGGGTGAGCGCAGCGTGCGGCGGCTCGGGTTCGGGGCCATGCAGCTGCCGACCGGACCCGGACCGGCTCGGGAAGCCTCCATCGCGGTGGCGCGCCGCGCCGTCGAGCTGGGTGTGACGCTGATCGACACCGCGCACCTGTACGGGTGGGGCGCCAACGAGGAGCTCCTCGCCGAGGCGCTGTCCCCTTATCCGGACGATCTGCTCATCGCGACAAAGGTCGGGGTCGCGCCGCCGAGCCCGCCGCACGATGCGGCGATCTGCGGCCGGCCGGACTTCCTGCGGGATCAGGTCGAGCAGGGCCTGCGCCGGCTTCGGGTCGAACGGCTCGAGCTGCTCCAGTTGCATCGCATCGATCCGACGGTGCCGCTCGCCGACCAGCTGGGAACGCTGCGCGAGCTCCAGGTCGAGGGCAAGATCGGCCACCTGGGACTGTCCGAGGTCACCGTCGCCGAGCTCGCGGAGGCGCGGCAGATCATCGACGTCGCGAGCGTGCAGAACCGCTACAACCTGCTCGATCGCCACCACGAGGCCGTGCTCGACGCCTGTACCGCGGCGGGGATCGCCTTCCTGCCCTGGCGGCCCGTCCACCCCGCGGTGTCGGAGGCGACGGCCGAGATCGCCGCCGTGGCGGCCGAACTCGGCGCCACCGCGGCGCAGGTCTCGCTCGCGTGGCTGCTCGACCGCTCCCCGGTCGTGCTGCCGATCCCGGGCACCGCCACGATCGACCACCTGGAGGAGAACGTCGCCGCGGCGAGCCTGCGGCTGAGCGGCGATCAGCGGCGACGGCTCGATGGGATCCAGCCGCGATGAGCCACCCGAGGCCCGGCCCTCGCTGCTCCGGAGCGAGGGCCGGCCACATGCGGTTCGGTGCCCAGCTGAGGGACCGCGCTCGTCACCGGAAATTCTGCCGTTATTGGCCAATAGTCCCATTTCGGTCCTTACCATAATCCCGCGGTGATCGCCGGTGAGAGTCTCCGGTGCAGATGCCGCAGGGAGTCCCACGTGCGAAAGATCGCAGCCACCACCCTCGCCGTTCTCGCCCCCCTCGCCGGAGCCGGTGCGGCTCCGGCCGCGGCCGAGCCTGCTCACGACCGGTCCCAGGTCGTCGTCATCGGCCACCGCGGCTCGGCGGGCCACCGCCCGGAGCACACCCAGGGCGGCTACGAGCTGGCCGTGGCCATGGGCGCCGACTGGATCGAGCCCGACCTGGTGCCGACCAAGGACCACGTGCTGGTCGTCAGGCACGAGAACGAGATCTCCGGCACCACCGACGTGTCGCTGCGCCCCGAGTTCGCCGCGCGCAAGACCACCAAGGTCGTCGACGGGCGCAACGTGACCGGGTGGTTCACCGAGGACTTCACGCTGGCCGAGCTGAAGACGCTGCGCGCGGTCGAGCGGCTGCCCGCGATCCGCCAGCGCAACACCGTTTACAACGGCTACTACGAGGTGCTCACCTTCCAGGAGGTGCTCGACCTGGCCAAGCGGCTCTCGCGCCAGTACGGCAGGCAGGTCGGCGTCTTCCCCGAGACCAAGCACCCGACGTACTTCAGGTCGATCGGGCTGCCGCTGGAGGAGCCGCTGATCGAGACCGTCAAGCGCAACGGCCTCAACCGGCCGGGCAGCCCGGTGGTGGTGCAGTCGTTCGAGCCGTCCAGCCTGAAGCGGGTGGCCAAGGACCTGCGCGTGCCGCTGTGGCAGGCGCTGGGCACCACCGGTCGGCCGTACGACCTGACCGCGGCCGGAGACCCGACCACCTACGCGGACATGATGAAGCCCGAGGGGCTGGCCAAGATCGCGGAGTACGCGCAGTGGATCGGGCCGGACAAGTCATCGGCGATCCCGCTCAACCCGGACGGCAGCTCGGGCACCCCGACGACGCTGGTGTCGGACGCGCACAAGGCGGGCCTGAAGATCGGCGTGTACACCTTCCGCAGCGAGAACCAGTACCTGCCCCTGCAGCTGCGCCGCGGCCAGGCCCCGACCGACCACGGTGACGCGCTGGCGGAGTACCGTGCGCACCTCGACCTGGGCGTGGACGCCTTCGTCACCGACTACCCCGACGCCGCCGCCCTGGCGAAGGCCGAGCGGGGCAAGCCGCAGAAGCCCGTGCAGCCGAAGCAGTTCGACAACGGCCTGCCGGAAGAGGGACAGGAGTAGGCAAGGGGGCCGCCTCCACGCCGAGGCAGGTGGCCCCCTGCCCGTCCGACCGTCCGCGGCCAGTACATCTGTCTGCTTCCGAATGGTCCGGCCGGCACGCTGCTGCGCGGCGACGAGGCCGTCGTGGAGGTGACCGGGCTGCGTAACCCTTGCGTTCAGATCGACGCCTTCCAGGACGGTCTGCTCAAGCAGGTCGTCGGCCGCGACGAGGCCGGGAATCTGGTTCGCAGGGCCGGCGTCATGAGCGTCGTCAGGACGGGTGGCGTCGTGCGCCCTGGCGACGTGATCAAGGTTGAGCTCCCGGGTGAGCCGCACCGACCTCTCGACCGGGTCTGACTCCAGGTGCTCCCGGGCTCAGCCACCGCACGCCTCCCTGGTCGCCCACGCCAACGCGCAGGGGCCCCCGCCCGCCCCGTTTGCCTGAGCGGGGCCTCGTATGCCTGCCGGGAGCACCCTGTGCCGGGACAGACTTGTAGCGGGTTACTTGTAGTACTGCACCCAGTACTCGACGGTGTGCTTCTTGTCGAGTTTGAACGCCGCAAAGTACGTCCCGTGCCCGGCGTTGTGGATGCGGACGATGCCGTAGCTGCCGTTGCAGGCCCACTTGCCGGACTTGGCGACCTTCGAGCCGGCGCCGTAACGCTTCACGTACACGAGGTCGACCTTCAGCTGCGAGTCGTTGCCCCAGCAGCGGGCCTTGACCTGTATCACGCGGACACCCGAGAGCCGCTTCCAGTCCGGGGTCGTGAAGTACCCCTTGCGCGGGGGCATCGCCTCGTGCCGTTGGGTGTACCACTTGGCTATTGCCGCTGCGCTCGCGTGGGTCGTGACCTCGCTGTGCGCGGCCGGGGCCGCGACGGCCGGGGCGGCCGCCAGACCTAGAGGGTGTCTCTATTCCCCAACTAGCGATCTTGCTTGGATTACAAAAAACCTTGTCCGCGAGGGATTGTAACGTTTTGTGATCAGGAGCATGCTGACGGTTGGTGGTCCGCATCCCGCCGCGTGCCAGGCACGTTTCGGAGGGGAGGGCGGACCATGTCGTCGAAGATCGGGCATGTCGCTCAGGAACGGTACGAGCAGCTCGTGGCCGAAGGGCGGGAGCTGATCGAGGTACAGACCAGCTGCAATTTCGCACTTGGGGATCAAGCGCTGGTGTCAAGCGCTGGAAATCGAACCTATGCGGCCGTACGGAGGTCGGTCGCCGCGGCGGATGAGACGTTCCTGGTCTCCACGTCGCTGCAGATGTTCGCGGACGACCTGGGCATCCCAGCGGCGCCGTTACGCACTTCAGCCGGTGGACCAGGGCCGGGGTCTTCAACCGGATCCGTGACGAGCTTCGCCGCGCCATCCGGCTGCGCGCGGGCCGCTGCCCCAACCCGGTCGCCGGGTGATCTACTCTCAGTCGGTGCGCGCCGCTGCTACGGTCACCGGCCGCTCACGCTCGTACGATGCCGGGAAACGAGGGGGCGGCAGGAAGCGTCACCTGGTCGTGGACATGTTCGGCCTGATGATGACGGTGATGGTCACCCCGGCTGGGCAGCCCGACCGCGACGCCGCCCGGGAGGTGCTGGCCCGGCTACGGATGTTGCACCCGCAGCTCACCCTGATGTGGGGCGACAGCACCTACGCCGGGACGCTGGTGGAGTGGGCTCGCCGCTTCCTGCGCCTCACCTTGAAGATCGTGACTAAACGGCCTGGTCAGACGGGGTTCGAGGTACTTGCGCGAAGGTGGATCGTCGAGGGGTCTCTGTCTTGGTTGATGAACGCCCGCCGCAACGTGATCGACTTCGAACGCAAGCCGTCTCATAGCGAGGCGCACCTGACCGTGGCCGCGATCACGCTCATGACCCGGCGGCTGACCAGGAAAAGGCCGCAGGCGTGGATCCGGAAGTCAACGTCGGCTCCGCTTGCTGCCTGACCATCGCACGTCGCGCCTTCTTGGCGTTCGTCAGCCGGTCAGCACGTCGTTCACGATGGTGGAGAGATCCTGCGTCATCTGTGAAGTGACGAGCTCAGCGCGGTTGTCGCCGCAGATCCGGTATGAGTATGCGTTGCCCGTGGAGGCGCACACCCCGCTTACCTGGACCATGCCTTCCAGGTCCTCATCGCCTGTTTGACCATGCAGATCAACTACCTCGACCACGTGCAGCGCCGTTGGGCCGCTGCCCTCGTTCGCCTCGAAGACAGTCATGCCCAGCTGGAGGTCGGATTCCGCGCAGGAGTCAGCCCAACCGGGAGGCGTGGGAAGCCCTGTCGGCCGGTGCGCATCCAGTGCCGCGCCGACCTCAGCCATCGTCACAGCGCCTGCAGGCGCAGAGTTCTCCATGCTGGTCACGAACATCAATCCTGGTCGAGAGGACGAGCACCGGGCCGTTGAACGGACGAACGTTTACGCTCCGCGGACTGGCGATGGGTGTCTAAAGATCATGAACGGGGTCGAAGACACCCTCTGAAGAACGTAGGACAGAACGTCCGAACCCGGCCAGCCCGCGCCCCTCGCCACCTGGGCGGACCGCGAGCGCCGGGATTATCCGGCCGCACCGGGCCCGACCAATCCCGGTTCGTCCCGCCGTGGCGTGTCCGGAACCGCTTGCCGGATTACGCACGCGGGGCACACGGCGCGCACCCGCCACGCGCCCGGACGGTGGCGCCGGACGCGGGGCGGATCAGTGGCCGGCTCAGCCGTAGGACTGCGCCCAGTACTCGACGGTCTGCCGATTCGAGAGGGTGAAGGTCGCGCCGTACTTCTTGTGCCCGGCGTTAGTGACGCGCAGGTAACGGGGAGTGCCGTCGCAGGGCCACTTGGCCGTCTTCATGATCCTCCAGGCCCCCCACCGGTTCCGGTACTCGAATGCGGTGTTCATGGTTTGGCCCTTGCCCCAGCAGCGGGCCTTGACCTGCATCACCCGGTGCCCGTACTTGCGATCCCAGACCACGCTCCAGATGCTGACCCGCTTCGACTGGTGCTTGAGGGTGACCCACTTGGCGCGTTTGGCGGCCGCCTGGCCGAAGACCGCCGCGGCCCTCTGGACCGTGCTCGGCGCGGCGGCAGTTGGAGCCTGCTGCGCGGTGGCGGGGGCCGCCTGGGCGGGGGCCGAGGCCAGGGACAGGGCCGCCGCCGAGGCGACGCCCAGCAGCCCGGCCCGGGTCGCGAGGTTGGTGCGCATTGAGATGTTCTCCCTTGCTGATCG
>NZ_JBEFAK010000076.1:0-36520 GCF_040137845.1 Nonomuraea sp. B19D2
AGGCCGAACTGCGCGAGTTCAACGGCGAACACGACCACGTCCACCTGCTCGTCCACTATCCGCCCAAGGTCGCGATCAGCAAACTCGTCAACTCGTTGAAGGGCGTCTCCTCGCACTACCTGCGCAAAGAATTCACCGACCGAGTCAACCACGCCACCATGCACGGCCCCTTCTGGTCACCCAGCTACTTCGCCGCCTCCTGCGGCGGAGCCCCACTATCGATCATCAGGCAGTACATCGAACACCAGCGCCGCCCCACCTGAGGTTCCGGGTCCACGCTCCGCGCTCCGGGATGCCCCGCCTACGGCGGGGCATCCCCCAAAGGGGGACAGCATTCATCCCCAGCCTGAAGGCTTGAAGGCCGAGGCTTTCTGCGGACCTTCGGTAAAGTCGGGTCGGTGACGACGCATTCGATCTTCCCGCAGGCCGGCATCCTGGGTGACGCGTTCGCCTGCGAGTGCGGCGTCGTGCTGGCCGGGCGGATGACGGCCGAGCTGCACGCCGCCGAGAACGGGCTGTGCTCGGTCTGCCTCGGATCCGCCCAGGAGGAGGTGGCGCCCGGGCTGACGCGCGGCTGCACGGCCTGCGCGGCCACCGGGCGCCGCAAGGAGCAGATCACCTGGCAGCTCGCGTACGCCGAGGCCGAGCAGCTCATCACCATGGCCATCGTGCGCGGGATCGTGGCCGGGTTCGAGGGGCCGTTCCACCTGTCGGAGATCGCCGACGCGGTGCGGGCCGGGCTGGCGCTGCCCCCGGGGCGGCTGCCGGTCGGGCCGCGGGTCCGCGACCTGCTGCTGGAGCTGCAGGCCGCGGGCGAGATCACCATGCTGTCCGCGCCCGACGAGATGATCGGCACCGACCTGGTCCTCTACCGCGACCCGCAGTGGCAGCGCGCCCGCACACTCGGCCTGTGACCCGCCCGCCGCAGCGGCGCGCCCGCACGGGCGGGCGGTCGGTCGGTCGGTCGGGCGGGCGGGCGGTGACCAGCCCGCGGTGAAGGGCCATCGGCTGGTGACCAGCCCGCGGTGAAGGGCCGTCAGGCGCGGCAGAGGATCTCGCCGTGCAGGATGGACAGCCAGCCGTCCTCGGCCTCCGCCCACTTCAGCCAGCCCGCCGAGATCCGCCGCAGGTCCGCCTCCGTGGCCGCCCCGCTGGCCAGCGCCTGCTGGGCCATGGACGAGCGCAGGATCCGCTCCGCCCACATCCCACCCCACCAGGCCCGGTCGTCGGGCGTGGCGAAGCACCAGGTCGAGGAGGTGGCCGTCACGTCGGTGAAGCCCGCCGCCCTGGCCCACGACAGCAGCCGCCGCCCCGCGTCCGGCTCGCCGCCGTTCCCCCGTGCGACCTTCTGGTAGAGCGCCAGCCATTCGTCCAGCTCCGGCAGCAGCGGATACCACGTGAACGCCGAGTAGTCGCTGTCACGCACCGCCACGTACCCCGTCGGCTTGGTCACCCTGCGCATCTCCCGCAGCGCCCGCACCGGGTCGCCCACGTGCTGCAGCACCTGGTGCGCGTGCACCACGCAGAACGCGTCATCGGGGAAGTCCAGCGCGTGCACGTCCGCGACGGCGAAGTCCACATTGTCCACTCCCCTGGCGGCCAGCTCGGCCCTGGCCAGGCCGAGCGCCTCCTCGGTCACCTCCGATGCCGTCAGGTGCCCGACCAGCCCCGCCAGGTCGGCGGTGATCGTGCCCGGCCCGCTGCCCACGTCCAGCACCTTCATGTGCGGCTTGAGGTGGGGCAGCAGGTACGCGGCCGAGTTCTCCGCCGTGCGCCAGCGGTGCGAGCGCAGCACCGACTCATGGTGGCCATGCGTGTAGACGGCATCCATCGCCAAACTCCTTCGTTCCGCTCCGATGCGGAACACCCTAGCGCTTGTCTCATTATCCAAGAAGAAATGTCTTGAATACTGAGACGCGATGGACCGTAAACTTGTTGCGAAACGTTCGCAATCTGCAGAGAGGCGTTGGTCGTGGGAGAGGTCCGGCCGATCGTGCACGTGGGCGACCCGGTGCTGCATCACCCGTGCGAGCCGGTCACCCGGTTCGACGGCGAGCTGAAGGCGCTGGTGGACGACATGTTCGCGAGCATGTACGCGGCGGAGGGCGTGGGCCTGGCCGCCAACCAGATCGGCGTGCCGCTGCGCGTGTTCGTCTACGACTGCCCGGACGCGGACGGACAGCACCACAAGGGCGTGGTCGTCAACCCCACGCTGGAGCTTCCGGAGGTGGGCGAGCGCCGCCTCGACCCGGGCGACGAGGGCTGCCTGTCGGTGCCCGGCCAGTACGCGCCGCTCCCCCGGGCCGACCACGCCACCGTGCACGGCTTCGACGCCGACGGGGAGCCCCTCTCCGTCGAGGGCACGGGACTACTGGCCCGCTGCCTCCAGCACGAGACCGACCACCTCGACGGCCACCTGTACATCGACCGTCTTCCGGCCAAGCGCCGCAAGCAGGTGCTGGCCGCATACAAGGAGGCCAATTCCACTATCGCGGACAAAACCCCGCTATAGTGGAGGAATGGAAGGCGAAGGTGTCCTGTCCAGCGGCCTGTCGATGGCCGAACTGGGGCTGCGGATCCGCACGGAGCGGCGGGCCCGCGGGCTGACCGTCGAGCGGCTGGCCGCACTGAGCGGCATCAGCCGGAGCATGGTCTCGGAGGTCGAGCGGGGCGCCAAGACGCCGACGGTGCTGGTGCTCGACCGGCTGGCCACGGCGCTCGGCACATCGATCGCCCGGCTGCTCGACGAGCCGGCGCACGCCGCGATGCGGGTGCTGCGCCACGCCGAGCAGCGCGTGCTGCGTGACCCGTCGGGCTGGGAGCGGCGGGTGCTGTCACCGGTGCTGGCGGACGTGGAGTTCGAGTTCATGCGGACGACCATCGGGCCCGGCGTGGACGCGGGGGAGTTCGCGCCGCACGCGCCGGGGTCGCGGGAGTATCTCGCGGTCGAGCAGGGCAGCCTGCGGCTCACGATCAACGGCAGGCCGCATGAGCTGGGGGCCGGCGACTCGGTCTACTACCCGGGCGACTGCCGCCACGCCTTCGCCAACGACGGCGCCGCCGACTGCGTCTACTACCTCGCGATGGAGCTGGGCGGCGCCGGGCAGCACGAACCCTGGAAGGAATCGCCCGATGGCTGACCTCCACCCGTCCGCCACCACGGCCGACGAGCTGCGCAGAGCCGCGGAGATCGCAGCCGAGCACCTGGCGGGGCTCGGCGACCGGCCCGTGTGGCAGCCCGTGCCGGACGCCGCACGCGCCTGGCTGAGTGGCCAGGAGCTGCCCGAGCACGGGCGGGCGCTCGGCGAGCTGCTCGAGGACGCCCGTACGCATGTGCTGCCCTACCCGATGGGCAACGGCCATCCCCGCTTCTTCGGCTGGGTGAACTCCCCGCCCAACCCCGCGGGCGTGCTCGTCGAGCCGCTGGCCGCCGCCCTGAACCCGAGCTGCGCCGGGGGCGACCACGCGGGCCCGCACCTGGAGCGCACGGTGGTGCGCTGGCTGGCCGGGCTGGTCGGCTTCCCGCACCTGCCCGGCGGCGGGCTGCTGACCAGCGGCGCGTCCATGGCCACCGTGATCTGCCTGGCCACCGCGCGCCACCGGGCGGCGCTGGCCGACGGCTGGGACGCCCGCGAGGAGGGCCTGTCCGGGCGGCCGCCCATGGTCATGTACGTCACCGAGGAGGGCCACAGCTGCCTGCACAAGGCCGCCCAACTCCTCGGCCTGGGAACGCGGCAGGTCCGCACGGTCCCGGTGGACGGCGCGTGCCGGATGGACGTGAGCGCCCTCCGTACCATGATCGAAGAGGACCTCCGGAGCGGCCTGCGGCCGTTCTGCGTGGCGGGCAGCGCGGGCACCGTCAACTCCGGCGCGGTGGACCCGCTCGACGCGATCGCCGGCGTGGCGGCCGAGCACGGGCTCTGGTTCCACGTGGACGGCGCGTACGGCGCGCTCGGCGTGCTGGCCGACGGCGCGGCGCCGCACTACGCGGGCCTGGACCGGGCCGACTCGCTGGCCCTGGACCCGCACAAGTGGCTGGGCGTCCCGGTGGGCTGCGGCTGCGCGCTGCTGCGCGACCCGGGCGCGGCGCGGGCCGCGTTCAGCCTGGTGCCGTCGTACCTGATCGACGACAACGCGGGCGATCTGGGATGGTTCTCCGAGTACGGGCCCGAGCAGACCCGCCCGTTCCGCGCGCTGAAGACCTGGGCCACGCTGTCGCACCTGGGCCGCTCCGGCGTCACACGGCTGGTGAACCACACGGCGGGGCTGGCCCGCACGCTCGCCGCCATGATCGAGGAGGCGGAGGACTTCGAGCTGCTCGCCCCGGTCACCACCTCGATCACCGCCTTCCGGTACGGCCCCGGCTCGGATGCCGTCAACCGGGCGATCCCGGGCGCGGTGCAGGCGCGCGGCAACGCGTTCATCACCGGCACCCGGCTGGGTGGACGGGACGCGCTGCGGGCGTGCTTCCTGCATCCCGGCACCACCGAGCACGATCTGGTCGTTCTGCTCGACGAGATCCGCCTGGCGGCCAAGACCCTCTAGCCGAACGCAGAGACACGACAAAGTCCCGTGAATCGCGTGCCTGCTCGGGTAGGGGGTCGGCTCGACCGATCGAGCAGGAGGCTCCCATGGCGAAGACCGTGGCCGATGTGATGACGTCCCGCCCCGCGACGGTTGAGGCCGACCAGCCGGTGTCTGCCGCGGCGGAGCTGATGCGCGACAACGACGCGGGCGCCGTGATCGTCAACGACAACGGGCGCATACAGGGCATCATCACCGACCGCGACATCACCGTGCGGGTGGTCGCCGCGGGCAAGCCGCCCCAGACGCCGGTACGCGAGGCGTGCAGCCCGTACGTCGAGGCCATCGATCCCGACACCACCATCGACCAGGCGGTCGGGCTCATGCGCTCGCACGCCGTGCGGCGCCTTCCGGTGGTCGAGGACGGCCGCGCGGTCGGCATCGTCAGCCTCGGCGACCTGGCCCTCGAGCGCGACCCCAACTCGGCGCTCGCCGACATTTCGGCCGCGGAGGGCAACCAGTAACGTTTGCCGCGTGGTCACAGTCGACGATGTACGGCAGTTCGCGCGCACGCTCCCGCGCTCGTCGGAGCACCTCATCCGGGACCGGGTGAAGTTCCGGGTAGGCAAGATCGTCTACGTGGCGTTCTCGCGGGACGAGACGCTGATGGGCTTCGGGTTCCCGAAGGAGGAGCGCGCGGCGCTGGTGGCGGCCGAGCCGGACAAGTTCCTCATGCCGAGGGAGTCCGACATGCGCTTCAACTGGGTCGTGGCGCGCGTGGCCGCCCTCGACGTGGCGGAGATGCGGGAGCTGGTGCTGGAGGCCTGGCGGATGTGCGTGCCGAAGAAGGTGCGCCTGGAGCAGGAGGCCCTCCAGTCCGGCCGGACGCCTTCTTAGGCGCGACGCGCGTCCCCTGCCTCTTGCGCTCCCGCGGGCGGGGTGGTGGGCTCCGGCCAGCCCGGCTGACCATCCCCTTGCCGCCGCGCGGCACGGTCGCGCGGCGGGATTGCATGACGCGTACGACGTGAGGGCGTCTAAGAGATATCCCTTAATACACGTCAGAGCGTGTTTCTCTGCCGGGGGACCCCGGTTTCCCGGGGTCATGCGACCAGGTCGAGTTTGAGGTTGTGGAGCGCGGCCACCCCGGCGATGGCATGGTCGACCCCAGTGTCGCGGCGGCGGCATTGACGCAGGATCTGGTGGTCTATGAGGCGGGCGATGGCGTGCTCGGCGACGGCGCGGCGTTTGCGGAACCGTTTGTAAGCCGCATCTTTGATGATCTTCCCGTCGGGTCCGCGGCGCGGGGTGCGGACCCGGTCGCTGCCGCCGTCCCCGGACAGCCGGGGATGCGCGGGTAGCGTCTTGCCGACGGTTTCACGGAAGGCCACGATGTCGTTCCTGTTGCCGGGCCAGGCCGTCCCGGTGGCGACAATCCGCCGGTCCCGCGCGCGGACCACGATCTGGGTGTTCACGCTGCGCCGGTAGTTCTTGGACTTGGCGGTGCGGGTCTTGTCGTGGACCGGGATCAGTGTCCCGTCGACCACCCACAGTTCGCGTTTGTCGGCTGGCGGTGGGCCGAGTAGGGCGGCCAGGTGCGGGGCGAAGCCGATGATGACCCGGTGCACGGCCGAGTCGGAGATCCCGAACAGCGCGGCGGACTGGAGCATGGTCAGGTTGGTATGAAAGGCGAGCACGACCAAAAGCACCCGGTCGGTATAGGCCAGGCCCCAGGGCCGCCCCCACCCGCCGTCGGGCCGGACCTCCCACAGGCGGGTGATCAGCAGCTGGAACTGTGGGCCGGTCAGGCCGGTCCAGGCCCGCAAATCGGTGGCGGAGCAGGTGGCCAGGCGCAGACGCATCCGAAGATCGTAACGACCGGGGTGGCCTCTCAATCACCGTCACGGAGAGCGGAGAGCGGAGAGCGGAGAGCGGAGAGCGGAGAGCGGAGAGCGGAGAGCGGAGAGCGGAGAGCGGAGAGCGGAGAGCGGAGAAAATCGTTCGAGAATTGTCGGTGGGTTCGGGCATGGTGGTGTCATGACCGTGACCAGGGAGAACAGCGGGACAGCTGGTGCAGAAGATGTCCCAGTTTCTCCTGATATTGAGGGTGGCGGCGGTGGTGCTGCCGGGCGGCGGTTCCGGGGGAAGAACAAGAAACCGGCGTGGCGGCGGGCCGAGGAGGCCCCGGTTTCGGTGATCCGGCTGCCGGTGGATGTGTCGGATCCGGCGGTCCGGGCCCGGGTGGAGAAACTGTTCTGCGCGGCCTGGTCGCTGAAGCGAGCGCTGCAACACGATGCGCGGGCCCGGGTGGACGCCTATGGGGCGGGTTCGCATCGGCGGGCGGCGGATGCGAAGGCCTGGCGGGCCGAACTCGGGCTGACCCGTGCGGGGCTGGAGCATGCCGCCTACGCCCACCTGGAGTCCTCCGGGCATTTGAAGCATCATCTGTCCAAGGCATTGGGCATGCATCTGGCCGATGAGGTGTGGGCGGGGGTGGACCGGCACCTGTTTCCGGATGCGGCCGGGAAACGGGCCGGGCGGCCACAGGTGGGGTCGTGGTGGGGGTTCACCCGGATCCCGGGCCGGGCCCGTTCGCACACCAGGGAGCGCAAGTGGGAGACGTTCCGGCTGGCCGGGACCCTGGCCGGGCATCTGGCCGCCTACGGCTGCCCGGCAATGACCACGCCGACCAGCGCGCAGACCACAGTGGTCGCGGCGGCGGCCTCGGCAGCCGACCCGGAGGGTAGGGCGTCGGAGCTCACGGTCGCCGATGCGCTGGCGATGGGGGCGGGTTCGGCGGTGCTGGCCCAGCCCCGCCATCTGCCCGCCCCTGCCGGCCCGTCCGGTTCCGCGTCGTCGGGGCGGCGGATCTCGTGGTGGGAGCACACCGGCCCCCTGTCGGTCGTTTACACCAGCGCGGGCGCTCCGGATCTGGTGCTGCCGGTCCGGCTGCCGCAAGGATCAGGCCGTTGGCCGTATGTGGCGTATTTCCTGGACCGGCCGTACCTGTGGCACAAGATCGATCTGGTGCGGCGGCGGAAGGCCTCGGCTCCGGGCGGGTGGACCTATGAGGCGCATCTGCTGATTCTGGAGGCCGGGTACGCCTGCCCGGCCACCCGCGCCCGCCGCACCCGAGCAGCGCAGCTGGAGCGGCGGGCCGGGGTCGACGGCAACGTCTCCAACCTCGCCGTCGTCTCCGCGCCCGCCCACCTGCCCACACCGCCGCCCGACTCCCCACCACCGGGCAGGCCGGACACCGGAACCGGCGCGGACACCAGTGGGGACGCTGGGACGGACAGTAGGACGGACGTTGGTGGCGAGCAGGTCGCGGCGACCCTGCTCACCCTCACCGAGCAGGAAACCGCCCGCCTGGCACGGGAACAACGCAAAGCCAAAGGGCGGGCCCGGGCGCTGGAACGGTCCCGCCGGGCCACCAACCCCGGCCGCTACCACCCCTCCGCCCGGCAGGAGGCCCGGGCCAAACGCCGCGCCGACAAAGGGCTGCCCGCCCGGCAGGTCAACCTGCCCAAAGGCCCCCGGATCGCCAACAAGGCCGGGGTAGCGAAGAACGCCTACCGGACCGACACCCTGTCCCGCGGCTATCACAAGACCCGTGCCCGGCACGCCCAGGCCGCCCGCGGTTTCACCGAAGCCCGCCAGGACCGGGCCCGCCGCGCCGCAGCCCAGATCATCGAAACCCATGGGGCGAACCTGGTCATCGAGGACTGCGACATCCGCGCCTGGACCCGCCTGTGGGGTGCCGCGGTGGCCCGGTTCACCCCCGGCATGCTCACCGCGGCCCTGGCCCGTGAGGCCACCGCGTGCGGCGGCGCCGTCCTGCGCGCCGCCACCACCCCAACCGCGATGTCCCAGCACTGCCTGTGCGGGACCCGGGTAACCAAAACCCTGTCGGTCCGGGTGCACCACTGCGACCAGTGCGGGCTGACCGCGCCCCGGGACCTGGTCTCAGCCGCGCTGGCCTCCTGCGTCACCCTCACCGACCCCAGCGACCCCGCCACGGCCCGGGTCGACCACACCCGGGCCGCCCAGCTCATCGAGACCTACACCATTCCAGGGCTGCAAGAAGTCCTGTCCGCGTCAACCGCATCGTGTTCCCCGCCCGCCCCACCGGCGGGAACGGACCACGCGGCAGCCACCACCCCGGTGGCCTCTGCGCGGCGAAGTGCCGGAGAGTACGGGACGCCGACCCCGGATGAGACCCCCGCCCGGGGGACCACGCCGGACAGACGTACCCGCAACCCGGACTATCCCGACTTACGGGATAGCTCTTAGGACAGGCCCCGGTACAGCTCGCCGGTCAGCTTGGTGATGCGCTTGACCGAGGCGTTCCACGTGCCGCCCGCCGGGTGCGCCGTCAGCACCGCCAGGACGTACCGCTCGTTCTTGCCCGCCAGCCCCGTCGTGTGCAGCACCGGGCGGCCGTAGTCGGGCACGCCCGTGCCGGCGGCGCGCTGGGAGATCCACGAGATGGGCGCCCCGACGGCCCTGGCGTCGGAGCAGCGCGTGGGCGGCGTCGTGCCGAAGCCCGACCAGCCCTGCTTGACCGCCCACGGCCGCGGCACCGCGTCGGGGATGCCGAACGTCTGGTCGAAGCCGTCGGTCCCGCACGGCGTGGCCCGCCGGAGGTGACCCAGGATCGTGTCCCTGACCCTGGCGTCGGCCGTGTCGAGCAGGTAGCGGTAGGTCCGCACGATGTCGTACGCGCTCAGCGAGGTGTAACCCCAGAACCCGGGCTTCGAGGCGGGCGGCGGCGCGGTGTCGGACAGGCCGAGCTTGCGCGCCATGCGCACGATGATCTGCCCCTTGCCGGCGCGGTCCCAGAACGTCGAGGCCGCGTCGTCGTCGCTGGAGCGCAGCATGACCTTCAGGAGCCCGGCGTCGGCGGCGGGCACGCTCTTGCGCCGCTCCAGGTAGTCGATCGCGATGAGGATCTTGACGACCGAGGCCGAGCGGAACTTCCGATGCGCGTTGCGCGTGACCGTGAACTTGCCCGCCTGCCGGTCGAACACCAGCCACGACGCCGTGGTGCCCGCGGGCACCGTCGGGGTGGCGTGGGCGGGCGAGGCCAGCCCGACGACGAAGGGGACGGCTGCCGCGGCGGCGGCCAGGGGCTTCATTCGCACCCGCTATACCTACCAGCCCTTGACCCTCCAACGAAAACGGGTATAAACCAAGGAGTAACCAACTCGAAACGGCGGTGAATCAACATCATGTACGCCGAGGAGCGGCAGCAGGAGATCCTCCGCAGGGCGCGGGCCGCGGGCCGCGTCGACGTGGTGACGCTGGCCGCCGAGCTCGACGTGACCACCGAGACGATCCGCCGCGACCTCACGTCGCTGGAGCGGGCGGGCGTGCTGCGCCGGGTGCACGGGGGCGCGATCCCCGTGGAGCGCCTGGGGTTCGAGCCCGCGCTGGCCGCCCGCGACGAGGTGATGACCGCCGAGAAGGAGCGCATCGCGAAGGCCGCGCTGGCCGAGCTGCCCGAGGACGGTTCTGTGATCATCGACGCGGGCACCACCACGGGCCGGCTGGTCAAGGTGCTGCCCGCAGACCGCGAGCTCACCGTCGTGGTGAACTCGCCGCCGCTGGCCACCGCGCTGGCCGCCCGCGCCAACCTGCACGTGATCATGCTGGGCGGCCGGGTCCGCGGCAAGACCCTGGCCACGGTCGACGACTGGGCGCTGCGCCCGCTCGCCGGCCTCAACGTGGACGTGGCCTTCATGGCGACCAACGGCTGCTCGCTCACCAGGGGCCTGACCACGCCCGACCCGGCAGAGGCGGCGATCAAGCAGGCCATGGTGCGGGCCGCGCAGCGCAGTGTGCTGCTGGCCGACCACACGAAGTTCACCAACACGTACCTGGCCAGGTTCGCCGACCTGGGCGAGATCGACGTGGTGATCTCCGACACCGGGCTCGACGCCGCCCTGGCCGCCGATCTCGCGGCGGCGGGCCCGGAGGTGATCAGGGCATGATCCTCACCCTGACGCTCAACCCGAGCCTCGACCGCACCATCGAGATCGCCGCGCTCGACCGGGGCGCGGTCATCCGCGCCGCCGCCGCCCGCCTGGACCCGGGCGGCAAGGGCGTGAACGTCTCACGCGCGCTGCTGGCCAACGCCGTGGCGAGCCGGGCGGTGGTGCCGTTCGGCGGGGACGAGGGCAGGCAGCTCGTACGCCTCCTCGCGGCGGAGGGGCTCGACATGGTCACCGTCCCGGTGGCCGGCTCGACCAGGTCGAACGTCACGCTGGCCGAGCCCGACGGCACGGTCACCAAGATCAACGAACCGGGCACGGCGCTGTCGGCCGGGGAACTCGACACGATCGCCGACGCCGTGCTCGACGCCGCCCACGAGGCCGACTGGGTGGTCGCCTCGGGCAGCCTGCCGCCCGAGGTCCCCGCCGACGTCTACGCCCGGCTGTGCCGCAGGTTCGCGGGGGCGGGCATCCACGTGGCGGTCGACACCAGCGGCCCGGCGCTCGCCTGCGCGCTCGGCGCCGCGCCCGCGCTGGTCAAGCCGAACCTCGAGGAGCTCTCCGGCGCCACCGGCATGCCCATCCGCTGTCTCGGCGACGTGGTGGAGGCCGCGGGCAAGCTGCGGGCCGCGGGCGCGCGTGCCGTGCTGGCCAGCCTGGGCGCCGACGGCGCCGTACTCGTCGAGGACCAGGGCATCTGGTACGGCGAGGCGCCCGTCACCGAGCCGCGCAGCTCCGTCGGCGCGGGCGACGCCATGCTGGCCGGATTCCTCGCCGGCGGCGGGCACGGCCCTGGCGCGCTGGCACGGGCGCTGGCCTGGGGCGCCGCGGCGGTCCGGATGCCCGGCAGCCGCATGCCGGGTCCCGCCGACATCGACCCCGTCACCGTCGCAGTCCACCCGCCGGACCCGTCCCGTCCCCTCGCCTCTCCCCTGGTCCCGCACAGCGGCTGATCAACTGCTCATCCCCCCGAAGGAGCAAGTCCCATGGCCGACAGTTACACTCCCCCGGTCACAGGAACCGGCGTCAAGGCCACCATCCAGCGCATCGGCGGCCACCTGGCCGGCATGATCATGCCGAACATCGGCGCGTTCATCGCCTGGGGGCTGATCACCGCGCTCTTCATCCCGACCGGCTGGCTGCCCAACGAGACGCTCGCGAAGATGGTCAACCCGATCATCTCGACCCTGCTGCCGGTCCTCATCGCCTACACCGGCGGCCGGATGGTGCACGGGCAGCGCGGTGCGGTCGTGGGCGCGGTGGCGGTGATGGGCGTCGTGGTGGGCACGGACGCGCCGATGTTCCTCGGCGCGATGATCATCGGCCCGCTCACCGCCGTGATCCTGAAATATGTGGACAAGTTCACCGAGCAGCGGACCAAGGCCGGCTTCGAGATGCTCGTGGACAACTTCTCCGCCGGCATCGTGGGCGGCGCGATGGCCGTGGTCGGGATGTTCGGCATCGGCCCGATCGTCCAGGCGGTCACCACGGCCGCGGGCAACGCGGTGAGCTGGCTCATCAGCCACAACCTGCTCCCCGTCGCCTCCGTGCTGATCGAGCCGGCCAAGGTCCTGTTCCTGAACAACGCCATCAACCACGGCGTGCTCGGCCCGCTCGGCGTCGCCCAGGCGGCGGAGACGGGCAAGTCGATCCTGTTCATGCTGGAGTCGAACCCGGGTCCCGGCCTCGGCCTGCTGCTGGCCTACCTGCTGTTCGGCCCGCGCGAGCTGCGCCCGAGCACGCCCGCCGCCATGATCATCCACTTCTTCGGCGGCATCCACGAGATCTACTTCCCGTACGTGCTCATGAAGCCCCGCCTCATCCTGGCCGTCATCGCGGGCGGCGCGGCCGGGGTGTTCACGTTCATGGTCACCGGAGCCGGCCTGGTGGCCACGCCGTCGCCCGGCAGCATCTTCGCCTACATCGCGGTCACCCCGAGGGGCGGCTGGCTCGGCTCCAGCCTGGGGATCCTCGTGGCCACGGGCGTGTCGTTCGCCGTCGCCGCGATCCTGCTCGGCTTCGGCAGGGGCGAGAAGAAGGACGAGCCGGAGGGCTCGCAGGAAGGCGTCACCGAACCCGTCACCAAGGAGGCCTGAGCCATGGCAGGCATCGACAGCAAGGACATCCGCAAGATCATCGTGGCCTGCGACGCGGGCATGGGCAGCAGCGTGATGCTCGCCTCCACGCTGCGCAAGCAGCTCAAGGAGACCGGCGTCAGCGTCGAGCACACGCCCGTCAACTCCATCCCCGACGACGCCGACGTGGTCCTGTGCCACGCCGGGCTGGCCGCCCGCGCCAGGGCCGCCGCCCCCGGGAAGGTGCTGGTCCCGTTCCAGATCTTCCTCGGCGACCCGGCCGTGACCAGGCTGGTGAACACGATCAAGAACGGCGGCACGGTCGATGCGTGACGGCCTGCTCGACCCGCGGGCCGTGCTGCTGCACGAGAGCGCCCCCGACCGCGCCGCGGCCATCCGCCGGTGCGGGCGGGCGCTGGTCGAGGTGGGGGCGGTCGCGGAGCCGTACGTCGAGGCGATGCTCGAGCGGGAGCGGACGATCTCCACGTACGTCGGCGAGGGCGTGGCCATCCCGCACGGGACGAACGCCTCCAAGGAGGACGTCAAGCGCGACGCCATCTGCGTGGTCCGCTTCCCCGGCGGGATCGACTGGGACGGCGAGCAGGTCACGCTCTGCGTCGGCATCGCGGCCAAGGACGACGGCCACGTGCCGCTGCTCGCGGCGCTGGCCGAGATCCTGCTCGACCCCGACCGCGCCAGGGCGCTGCGCGAGGCCACGGAGGTCTCCCAGGTGATGAAGGAGCTCACATGAAGGTCGCCAGATTCCACGCTCCCGGCGACATCAGGATCGAGGACGCGCCCGAGCCCGTCGCCGGGCCCGGCGAGCTGAAGATCCGGGTACGCAACTGTTCGACGTGCGGCACGGACGCCAAGATCCTCAAGTTCGGGCACCACCACATCAGGCCGCCCCGGGTGATGGGCCACGAGATCGCCGGCGAGGTCGTGGACACGGGCGCCCGAGTGCAGGTGATCGCCGCGATCCCGTGCGGCACGTGCGCCGAATGCCGGCGGGGCCGCATGACGGTCTGCCCCAACCAGGAGTCGATGGGCTACCACTACGACGGCGGCTTCGCCGAGTACCTGGTGATCCCCGCCAAGGTGCTGGCCGTGAACGGCGTCAACGCCATCCCGCCCGGCGTCGGCTTCGCCGAGGCGTCGGTGGCCGAGCCCCTCGCGTGCGTGCTGAACGGCCAGTCGCTGGCGCGCGTGGGCGCGGGCGACGACGTGGTGGTCATGGGCGCGGGGCCGATCGGCTGCCTGCACGTACGCCTGGCGCGGGCGCGCGGCGCCGCCCGGGTCTTCCTGGTGGACGTCAACGCGCAGCGCCTTGCGATGGCGGCCGAGCTGGTACGCCCGGACGCGGCGATCGACGCCGACCCGGTCGAGCAGGTGCTCAAGCTGACCGGCGGGCGCGGCGCCGACGTGGTGATCACCGCGGCGGCCTCGGGCGCGGCGCAGGAGCAGGCGGTGCGGATGGCGGCCAGGCAGGGGCGGATCAGCTTCTTCGGCGGCCTGCCCAAGGACGATCCGCTCGTCACGCTGGACTCCAACCTCGTGCACTACCGCGAGCTGACCATCGTCGGCGCGAACGGCTCCAGCCCCGCCCACAACGCGGCGGCGCTGCGGCTCGTAGCCTCGGGGGACGTGGTGGTGTCCGACCTCATCACCCGCCGGCTGCCGCTGCCCCGGGTGCTCGACGGGATCGACCTCGTCAGCCGGGGCGCCGCGATCAAGGTCACTATTGAGCCCTAGGAGGTTCGGCATGGCACAGCGAACGGTGGTCGTGGCCTCTGCCAGCGGCCTGCACGCGCGGCCGGCCAAGCTGTTCGTGCAGGCGGCGGCGCGGCTCGGGGTGCCGGTGACAGTGCGGCTCGGGGAGAAGGCGGTGCCGGCGAAGAGCATGCTGGGGGTGCTGTCGCTGGGGGCCGTACGCGGCACCGAGGTGACGCTCGAGGCGGACGGGCCGGGCGCGGAGGAGGCGCTGGACTCGCTCGCGGCGCTGCTCTCGCGCGACCTGGACGCAGAAGAGGCCCTCGATGCCTGAGCTGCCCTCCTCCCCCGGCGGGCGCCTGACCGGCCTCGGGGTCAGCCAAGGGCGGGCGGCGGGGCCGGCGATGCGGATGGCCGCCCCTCCGACGCTTCCCCCGCCGCGCCCGGTCACCGACCCGGCCGCAGAGGCGTCCGCCGTCGCCGGGGCCCTGGGAGCGGTCGCCGCCGACCTCACCCGGCGCGCCGCCGGCGCCTCAGGGGAGGCGGCGGACATCCTCGAGGCGCTGGCCATGATCGCCGACGACCCGATGCTGCTGGAGGACGCCCAGGGCCGGGCGCGGGAGGGCATGGACGCCGCCCACGCCCTGGAGGCGGCCTTCGCGCAGCACCGGGACACGCTGGCCGCGCTCGGCGGATACCTGGCCGAGCGGGCCGCCGACCTCGACGACCTCAAGCACCGGGCCGTGGCGTTCGTGCTCGGCCTCCCCATGCCGGGGCTCCCCTCCCCCGGCCACCCGTACGTGCTGGTGGCCGAGGACCTCTCCCCCGCCGACACCGCGGGCCTGGGCCCGGACGTGCTGGCGCTGGTGACCGAGCGGGGCGGGCCGACGAGCCACACCGCGATCCTGGCCCGCGGCAGGGGCCTGCCCGCCGTGGTGGCCTGCAAGGGGATCTTGGACGTCCCGGACGGCACCGTGGTCGTCGTGGACGGCGGCACCGGCGAGCTCGCCGTCGGCCTCACCGAGGAGGAGGTGGCCGAGGTCCAGGAGGCCGGCCGCGCGGAGCGGGCCAGGCTGGCGGCCGGCCGGGGCCCCGGCCGGACGGCGGACGGCCACCCGGTGAAGCTGCTGCTCAACATCGGCTCGGCCGAGGACATCCGGCCGGGCGCCGAGGGGGTCGGGCTGTTCAGGACGGAGTTCCTGTTCCTGGACCGTACGACGGCGCCGTCGTTCGAGGAGCAGGTGGCCGCGTACGCGGAGGTGTTCGCCCAGGCGGAGACCGTGATCGTGCGGACGCTCGACGCGGGCACCGACAAGCCGCTGCCCTTCCTCGGCCTGCCCGGCGAGCCGAACCCGGCCCTCGGGGTGCGCGGCCTGCGCGTGGACCGGCTGCTGCCGGAGGTCCTGGACACCCAGCTCGACGCGATCGCCGAGGCGGCCCGCAAGACGGGCGCCGAGGCGTGGGTGATGGCGCCCATGGTCACCACGATGGCGGAGGCGACCGGGTTCGCGCGGCGCGCCCGCGCCCGGGGCATCGCCAGGGTGGGCGCCATGATCGAGGTCCCGGCGGCGGCGCTGCGGGCCGGGCGGCTGCTGCGGGAGGTGGACTTCCTCAGCATCGGCACCAACGACCTGGCCCAGTACACCTTCGCCGCCGACCGCCAGCACTCCGCCCTCGCCGACCTGCTCGACCCGCGCCAGCCCGCGCTGCTGGAGCTGATCGCCATGTGCGCCGAGGCCGGGCAGGAGGCGGGCAAGCCGGTCGGGGTGTGCGGGGAGGCGGCCGGCGACCCGCTGCTCGCACCCCTGCTGGTCGGGCTCGGCGTGACGAGCCTGTCCATGGCCCCGGTGTGCGTGCCCGCCGTACGGGAGGCGCTGGCGGGACTCACCCTGGTGGAGTGCCGTGATCGCGCCGCGGCGGCCCTGTCCTGACCCCCGAAGAAACACGGCGCCGAGGTCCGCCAGGCGTCAGCCGGCGGGTTCCGGGGCGGTGGCGCGGCACATGAGGCCGCCGTCCTCGACGTCCACCGTGACCTTGCCGCCCTCCGTGACCTCGCCGGTCAGCAACATCGTGGACAACCGGTTGTCCACCTCCCGCTGCACGGTGCGGCGCAGCGGCCGGGCCCCGAACTCGGGCTGGTAGCCGCGCTCCGCCAGCCAGTCCTTGGCCGCGTCGGTCACCTCCAGCGAGACGGCCTGGCCGCGCAGGCTCTGCCGGGTGCGCTCCAGCATCAGATCCACGATCTGGCGCAGCTGGTCCCTTTCCAGCCGCTTGAAGATGATCGTCTCGTCGATGCGGTTGAGCAGTTCCGGCCGGAGCGAGTGCCGCAGCACGTCCATGAGCCGGTCCTCGAGCTGCTTGACGCCGCCGGACCACTCCAGGATGAGCTGGGCGCCGATGTTGCTCGTCATGATCACGATCGTGTTGGTGAAGTCGACCGTGCGGCCCTGGCCGTCGGTGAGGCGGCCGTCGTCGAGCAGCTGCAGCAGGACGTTCATGACGTCCGGGTGGGCCTTCTCGATCTCGTCCAGGAGGATCACGCCGTGCGGGCGGCGGCGCACGGCCTCGGTGAGCTGGCCCGCCTCCTCGTAACCGACATATCCGGGCGGCGCGCCGATGAGGCGCGAGACCGTGTGCCGCTCCTGGAACTCGCTCATGTCGATGCGGACCATGTGCTCCTCGCCGCCGAACAGCGCCGCGGCGAGCGCCCTGCCCAGCTCCGTCTTGCCGACGCCGGTCGGGCCGAGGAACAGGAAGCTGCCGATCGGGCGGTTCGGGTCCTTCAGCCCCGCCCTGGCCCTGCGTACTGCCTCCGCGATGGCGGTGACGGCCTCCTCCTGGCCGATCACGCGCTCGTGCAGGTGCTCCTCCAGGCGCATCAGGCGCTCGCGCTCCTGCTGGGTGAGCTGGGTGACCGGGATGCCGGTACGGCGGGAGACGACCTCGGCGATGTCCTCCACCGTGACCAGGGGCACGGAGTCCGTCCCCTGCCTGGCCCGCTCGACCTCCGGTCTGATCTTGTCGATCTGCGTCGTGAGGTCCTTGGCGCGGTCGAAGTTGTCGGCGGAGATGGCCTGATCCTTGTCGCGACGCAGCGCGTCAAGCCGTTCCTCCAGCTCGCGGACGTCTGCGCCGGGCGTGCGCGAGCGCAGGCGCACCCGGGCGCCGGCCTGGTCCATGAGGTCGATGGCCTTGTCGGGCAGGAACCGGTCGGCGATGTAGCGGTCGGACAGGGTCGCCGCCGCATCGAGTGCCTCGTCGGTGATGCGCACCTGGTGGTGCGCCTCGTAGGTGTCCCGCAGCCCGGCCAGGATCTCGATCGTCTGCTCCAGGGTCGGCTCGGCGACCAGGATGGGCTGGAAGCGGCGCTCGAGCGCGGCGTCCTTCTCGATGTTCTTGCGGTATTCGTCGATCGTGGTGGCCGCGATGATGTGCAGCTCGCCGCGGGCCAGGGCGGGCTTGAGGATGTTGGCCGCGTCCATGGCGCCCTCGGCGGCGCCCGCGCCGACCAGGTTGTGCACCTCGTCGATGAAGACGATGACCTCGTCGGAGTGCGCGCGTACCTCGTCGATGACCTTCTTGATGCGCTCCTCGAACTCGCCCCGGTACTTCGTACCGGCCACCATCCCGGTCAGGTCAAGGCCGACGACGCGCCGGTCCTTCAGCGGGTCGGGGACGCTGCCGTTCACGATGCGCTGGGCGATGCCCTCGACGATCGCGGTCTTGCCGACACCCGGCTCGCCGATCAGGCACGGGTTGTTCTTGGTACGGCGCGACAGCACCTCGATGGCCTGCTCGATCTCGTCCTCGCGGCCGACGACCGGGTCGATCCTGCCCTGCCTGGCCTCTTCTGTGATGTCCCTGCCGTACTCGTCGAGCGTCGGCGTGCCGCTCTCCCGGCGGCGCCCCTCGCCGCGCGCCATGTGCGGGCCGGCCATCATGGCGTCCTGCAGCTCGTTCGCGGAGATCCCCTGCTCCTGCAGGATGCGGGCGGCGCCGGCGTCGGGGTTGGCGGCGAGGGCGAGCAGCAGGTGCTCGGGCCCGATGTACGACGACCGCAGGGCGCGCGAGATCCGCTGGGCGTCCAGGATGGCCCTCTTGGCGGCCGGTGAGAGGGTCGTGGGCGGCTCGCCCGCCTCGCCGGGTCCGGCCATGTCGTCGATGCGGTCGCGCAGTCGGCCCGGGTCCACTCCGGCCGTGCGGAAGATCGTCTGGATCGAGTCGTCGTCGATCAGCGCGTCGAGAATGTCCAGGACGTCCAGGTCGGGCGCGCCACGCTCACCCGCCGCGTCCAACGCCCGGCGCAGGGCTTCTCTGGCCGAGGCGGACAGCAACCGGCCCACGTCCACTCGGTGCACGCTGGGCCGGGCCGGCGGCCAGGCCTCCATGCCGCCGAACACCCGGCCCGTGAGCTCCTCGAACCCTCTGAACGGGTCCCCGCCGAAGAATGACATCGAACGTCCCCCCTCATTTCAGGGGACCCCTACCGCGGATGCCGGCGGCCACACCCCACTATGTCGCAACAAGGTCGTCTGCCGGCGTTTCGCCGGAGACGAGTTCCAGGGTCCGCCGAGCCGTACCGGGGGCCCCGAGCAGGGCCACGATGACGGCGGCCACGTCGTCGCGCGGCACCGACCCCGGCGGGACCTCGGGGGCCAGCCGGACCAGGCCCGTGCCGGGCTCGTCGGTCAGCCGGCCCGGCCGCAGGATCGTCCAGTCGAGGTCGCGGGCGCGCAGGTCCTCCTCGGCCTCGGTCTTGGCCTTGATGTACGCGGCCCACACCTCGTCGCCGCCCCTCGGCGGCTTGCCCGCGCCCATGGAGGAGATCTGGATGAACCTCCGCACACCGGCCCGTTCCGCCGCGTCGGCCAGCAGCGCGGACGCGGCCCGGTCCACGGTGTCCTTGCGGGCCGCGCCGCTGCCCGGCCCGGCGCCCGCCGCGAACACCACGGCGTCCGCGCCCTCGACGATCTTCGTCACCTCGTCGGCGGTCGCCTTCTCCAGGTCGCACACGACGGCCTCGGCTCCGGTGGCCTCGACATCGGCGACATGGGCGGGATTGCGAACGATGCCGACCGCGCCCGACGTGAGGCGTTCCGCCAGCCTGAGCGCGATTTTCCCGTGCCCACCCGCGATGATGATCCGCATGTCGTCCATGGTGTCATGGACCCATGACCGAGTTCCCTGAGGCCCCGACCCCCGCGTTCCTCTTCGACCTGGACGGCACCCTGATCGACAGCGTCTACCAGCACGTGATCGCGTGGCGGCAGGCACTGTCCAGTATGGGGATCGACCTGTCGGTGTGGCGGATCCACCGCCGCATCGGCATGAGCGGCGGCCTGTTCGTCAGCGCGCTGCTGCGCGAGACCGGGCTGAAGCTGACGCAGGAGCAGATCGAGGAGTTGCAGACCACGCACATGGAGGCGTACGAGCAGCAGGTCCACTCCGTGCGGCCGCTGCCGGGCGCGGCCGAGCTGCTGTCGGAGCTGACCTCGCGCGGCGTGCCGTGGGCGATCGCCACCAGCGGGTACGCCCGCACGGCGCGGCTGGCGCTGGGCATGCTGGGACTGCCGGACGACACCCCGATGATCACACGGGACATGGTGCGCAGGGCGAAGCCGGACCCCGACCTGTTCCTCGCGGGTGCGGCACTGGTGCGGGTGGACCCCGCGCATGCCATGGTGGTGGGCGACAGCGTCTGGGACCTGCTCGCCGCCCGCCGGGCCGGCGCGCTGGGCATCGGGCTGCAGTCCGGCGGGTACGGCAGGGACGAGCTCGAACGTGCCGGGGCGTTCAGGGTCTACGCCGATCCGGCAGACATGCTGGACAGGCTGGACGAGCTGGGCGTACGGCAGAGCGACTGATGCTGGAATATCCCGTGGAACCACCGGGCTTGATCATGCGTATCCCCCACAAAGGAGCTTGAGATGGACTTGGCAGACATCGGCGTCACCGGCCTGGCCACCATGGGGCGCAACCTGGCCCGGAACCTGGCCAGGCACGGATACGCCGTGGCCGTGCACAACCGGACATACGGCCGCACCCAGCAGCTGGTCAAGGAGTTCGGCGGCGAGGGCACGTTCGTGCCGTCCGAAGACCTGGCCGCCTTCGTGGCGTCGCTGAAGCGACCGCGCCGCGCGATCATCATGGTGAAGGCGGGGGCCGGCACCGACGCGGTGATCGACCAGCTCGCCGAGCTGATGGAGCCGGGCGACATGATCGTCGACGGCGGCAACGCGCACTTCGAGGACACCCGGCGGCGCGAGGCGGCGCTGCGCGAGCGCGGCCTGCACTTCGTCGGCACCGGCATCTCGGGCGGCGAGGAGGGCGCGCTGAACGGGCCCAGCATCATGCCCGGCGGCTCCAAGGAGTCGTGGGAGGCGCTCGGCCCGATCCTCCAGGACATTTCCGCCAAGGTGGACGGGGTGCCGTGCTCGGTGCACGTCGGCCCGGACGGTGCCGGACATTTCGTGAAGATGGTCCACAACGGCATCGAATATTCGGACATGCAGCTCATCGCCGAGTCCTACGACCTGCTGCGCCAGGCTCTCGGGGCGACGCCGGCCGAGCTGGCGCAGGTGTTCCGGGAGTGGAACCGGGGTGACCTGGACTCCTACCTGATCGAGATCACCGCCGAGGTGCTCGACCAGGTGGACGCCGAGACGGGCAAGCCGTTCGTGGACGTCGTGGTCGACCAGGCCGAGCAGAAGGGCACCGGCCGGTGGACCGTGCAGAGCGCGCTCGACCTGGGCGTGCCGGTGACGGGCATCGCCGAGGCGACCTTCGCCCGCGCCCTGTCCGGCCACCCTGACCAGCGCGCCGCCGCCGCTTCCTTGCAGGGGCCCAGCCTTTCCGGGGTCGGGGGGCGCGAGCTGGTGGAGGACGTGCGGCAGGCCCTCTACGCGTCCAAGATCGTCGCGTACGCGCAGGGCTTCGACCAGATGGCCGCCGCCTCGCGCGAGTACGGCTGGGACCTGGACCTCGGCGCCATGGCCACGATCTGGCGCGGCGGCTGCATCATCCGCGCCAAGTTCCTGGACCGGATCCGGGCCGCGTACGACGCCAACCCGCAGCTGCCGACGCTGCTGGCGGACCCGACCTTCGCGGCCGCTCTGGACGCGGCGCAGGAGGCGTGGCGGCGCGTGGTGACGACCGCGATCCAGATCGGCGTGCCCACGCCCGGCTTCTCCTCGGCCCTGGCCTACTACGACGGCCTGCGCCGCGACCGCCTCCCGGCGGCACTCGTACAGGGGCTGCGCGACTTCTTCGGCGCGCACACCTACCAGCGGGTGGACAAGGAGGGCGCCTTCCACACGGACTGGTCCGGCGACCGCACGGAACACCCGGCGTAACCGGCCGCAGGGGCTGGGTGCCGCCGCCGGACTCCGCGGCAGCGCCCAGCCCCGCCGGCACACGTCGCGCGGTGCCCCCGGCCGGGCTCGCTTTCGCCGGAAAGCACTTCACCGGCATGTCACGTCACGGCAGGATCTTCCGGTACGAGACGACGGGGGTGGACATGCCAGGCATCGAGACGGCAGTGGCGAGCGCGGGCAAGGCGATCGCCGAGCGGGCACTCCGTGAGTGGCTCGCGGTGACGGCCGCGCGCGGTGGTTTCACGGGCGATCTGGCCGACTGGAATGGCTGCGTGCCCTTCGTCATCAAGCTGCGAAGCCATTCCGAGGGGAGGTTCCCGTCGCCGGAGTCCTTCCTGAACGACGTGGCCCAGGAGGTCGCGGGCCAGATGCCGCGCGGCTGGGTCGAACGGGTCCTGGCATCCGGGCGCGGCCTGCTGCTGGTGGACGGCGTGGACGAACTCCTTGTGCGGCACCGCCCCGCCGTGCGGCAGTGGCTGACCCGGCTGTTCGCTCTGTACCCGGCGCTGCGTGTGGTGGTCACCTCCCGGCCTACGGCGGCGGAGGCCACCTGGCTGGCTGATGAGGGATTCGCCTCGGTGCTGCTGGAGCCGACGGCGCCCGAGGACCTACGCGAGCTGGTACGGCAGTGGCACGTGGCCATGCGCGACTGTCCGAGCCTGCCGTGCGAGGCTGATGAACTGGAGGAGTACGAGGGCGCGCTGCTGGCCCGTCTGGAGAGCAACCCGCACCTGCGCGCGCTGGCGTCCACTCCGCTGCTGGCCGCGATGTTGTGCGCGCTCAATCTCGACCGGCGCAGGCATTTGCCCCGCAGCCGGATGGGGCTGTATGAGGCCGTGCTGTCGCTTTTGCTGGAGCGGCGGGACGCCGAGCGCGGCATCGAGGACGAGGTGACGCTCGACCCCGAGCAGAAGGTCTGGATCTTGCGGGATCTGGCCTGGCGACTGGTGTCGCTGGGACGTTCGGAGCTGTCCAAGGCCACCGCGCGCAAGCGGGTCGAACAGAAGCTGCGGGCGATGACGCGGATGCCGTACACAGCTGAGGTGGTGCTGGAACACCTCCTCAGGAGAAGCGGTGTACTGCGCGAGCCGGTTCCCGGACGCGTGGACTTCGCGCACCGCACGGTGCAGGAATACCTGGCCGCAGGACAGCTTGTGGAGGACGAGGACGTCGAGATCGCCGTCGAGCGGGCGCACCTGGACCAGTGGCGTGAGGTCGTGGTGATGACCGCCGGCCATGCGGCCGGCAGGCTGCGCAGGGAGCTGCTGGCAGGGCTGCTGGATCTGGCTGATCAGCGCGGGCGGCACGCTCGCCGGCTGCGGCTGCTGGTTGCCTCGTGTTTGGAGACCATCCAGGAGATCCCCCTCGATTTGCGGGATCGGGTGGAGGCGTGCCTGGAGTCCGTCATCCCGCCCGAGGACGAGGAGGAGGCCCGGCTGCTGGCCGCCGTGGGAGAGGAGGTGCTGAACGAGCACCTGCTCCACCCGACGACCCGCGTCCGGCGCTCTCCCGCTTGACGACTCTCGACGCGACCGAGTCTCCGTGCTGCGCGCGTTGGGCCGGGGACCGGTTCTCATGGAGTTCTCAGGTGAACTTTGTAGCAGTTTGAGCTGAGTTTTATGAACATGGGGGCATGGAGCGCGTGCCGCAGGAGGCTGGTGCGGCCGAGGCTCGGGGAGCCGTGGCCGGGAGGGCTCGGCGGTTTGTCGTCGGGGGCGGCGTGCTTGTCGTCGTGGCGGTGCTGGCGTACTGGCTGGGAAGCAGCGGCGGGAACGGCGAAGGGGCCGCGCCCAGACCGAGCGCGACGCCGACGCCCAGTGCGACGCTCACGGTGGCCGAGGTCTTCAAGAGGGTCGGGCCGTCGGTGGTGGTCATCCAGGCCGGGAAGTCGCTCGGAACCGGGGTGATCGCGGCCGAGGACGGCACGATCCTGACCGCGCATCACGTCGTCAAAGGCACGGAGGACGTCACCGTGACGTTCGCTGACGGCACCAAGGCGAAGGCCGTCGTCGTGTCGTCGAATCCCAAGCGCGACGTCGCGACCCTCAAGCCCGCGAAGCTGCCGGAGATCGTCATCCCCGCGACGCTCGGCGGCGCCGTGGCCGTGGGCGCGCCCGTCGTGGCGATCGGCAATCCGCTGGGCCTGACCTACAGCGTCTCCACCGGCGTCGTGTCGGGCCTGAACCGGACCGCCGACCGTACCACCGAGGACGGCGATCTGAGCGGGCTCATCCAGTTCGACGCCTCCGTGAACCCGGGCAGCTCCGGCGGTCCCCTCCTGGACGCTCGCGGCCTGGTCATCGGGATCGTGGTCTCGATCGCCGACCCGGGAGGCGATGAGGCGTTCGCCGGCATCGCGTTCGCGGTGCCGATCGGCACGGCCCTGGGTGGCGACGACGGCGACGGCCCGCCGGGCGACGGGCTCCGGATCTGACCGACGAAAAGGAAGAGCATGACCTCGACCAAGTCCCCCCAGTCGGCCCACCCGCTCGAACACGTGCTGTTCGAGGTCAAACGCACGATCGTCGGGCAGGACGTCCTGCTGGAGCGGATGGCCGTGGCGCTGATCGCCGACGGCCACCTGCTGGTGGAGGGCGTGCCGGGCCTGGCCAAGACGCTCGCGGTGCGGTCGCTGGCCGCCGCGATCGCCGGGACTTTCCAGCGCGTCCAGTTCACCCCCGACCTGGTGCCCGCCGACCTGGTGGGCACGCGGGTCTACCACCAGCACTCCGGGGAGTTCAAGACCGAGCTCGGCCCGGTGTTCGCCAACTTGCTGCTGGCCGACGAGATCAACCGCGCCCCCGCCAAGGTGCAGAGCGCCCTGCTGGAGGTGATGCAGGAGCATCAGGTGACGATCGGCCGTGAGACGTTCCGGGTGCCCGAGCCGTTCCTGGTCATGGCGACGGAGAACCCGATCGAGTCGGAGGGCACTTACCCGCTGCCCGAAGCGCAGGTCGACCGTTTCATGATGAAGGTGGTCGTCGACTATCCGACGCAGGCCGAAGAGCAGGCGATCGTCGACCGGGCGCTGCGTCCGCCGGAGCCGCCGCAGCCGATGGTGACGGCCGAGGAGCTGATCGCGATGCGGGCCCGCGCTCAGCAGGTGTACGTCGATCCGTCGATAGTCGACTACGCGGTACGGCTGGTCGCCGTGACGCGTTCCCCCGCGACGGCGGGGCTCGGCGAGCTGGAACGGTACGTCACCTACGGGGCGAGCCCGCGGGCGTCCATCGCGCTCGTCACGGGCGCCCGGGCGCTGGCGTTCCTACGCGGCCGCGACTACGTCCTCCCGCACGACCTGTCCGAGCTCGCGCTCGACGTGCTGCGCCACCGCCTCGTGCTGTCGTACGAGGCCCTCGCGGACGACGTCGACGCCGACACGATCATCACCAGGGTGCTCGGGGCCGTCCGGGCGCCCGACGTCGTCCTGCAGAACCGCTGAGCTGCCATGGCCACCGCCCCCGAGAAACTCCTGCTCCGCCTGGAGTGGAAGGTCGTCCGCAGGCTGGACGGCCGGCTCCAGGGCATGCACCGCACCGCGCACCGCGGCTCCGGGATCGACTTCACCGGGCTGCGCGCCTACAGCGACGGCGACGACGCCCGGCACATCGACTGGAACGTGACCGCACGGCTGGACGAGCCGCACCTGCGCGTGTTCACCGAGGACCGCGAGTTGACGGTGTGGCTCGTGCTCGACCGGTCGGCGTCGATGGCGGCTGGCCGGCCGGGGCGCGGCAAGCACGACGTGCTCGCCGAGCTCGCGCTCGTGCTGGCTCGGCTGTTCGGCCGGGGCGGCAACCGCGTCGGCGCCCTGCTGTTCGATACCGGGATGCTGCGCGTCGTGCCGCCCGGCACCTCCCGGCGGCACGCGCTGCGGATCGGCGCCGAGCTGGAACGCACCGCCGAGGCGCGCGGTGGGGCGCGCGGTGGGGCGCGCGGTGGGGCGCGCGGTGGGGCGCGCGGTGGCGCCACCACCGACCTGGCGGAAATGCTCGATGCGGCCGGACGGCTCGCGCGCCGCCGAGCCCTCATCGTGGTGCTGTCGGACTTCATCGGCGACGGCGACTGGGAGCGCTCGCTCCAGCGCCTGGCCCGGCGGCACGAGGTCGTCGCCCTGCGGATCGTGGACACGGCCGACGACGTGCTGCCCGAAGCCGGGCTGATCGTGGTCGAGGACGCCGAGACCGGCGAGCAACTCGTCGTCGACTCCGCCGACCCGCTGCTCCGGGTCCGCTTCCGCGAGGCCGTCGACGCCCGCGACGCCCGGCTCGCGGCGGGCATGCGCCGGGCCGGGGTGCCCGTCCACCGCATCGACACCGACCGCGATCTGGCCGAGGCGCTCGTCGAGGTCGTCGCCCGAACCCGGGACCGATCGCCTTGAGGTCGTCGAAGGAGGCCTCGTGACCCTGTACTCGCCGCTCTTGCTGGTCGTCGGACTGCTCGTCACGGCGGTGCTCGCCTGGGCGGCAATCGTCTCGGCGCGCCGCCGGACGGCCGCCCTCGCCGCGGCCGGCGTCGCCGTGCCGGGCGGCCGCCGGGCGTACCTCGGAACCGGCCTGACGATCGCCGGCGTCGCCGTACTCGCGATCGCCACCGCCGGACCGGCGGCCATGGTGCCGGTCCCGCGGACCGCGGGCACCGTCATCCTCGCCATCGACGTCTCCAACAGCATGGGCGCCGACGATGTCGCGCCCAACCGGCTGGCGGCCGCGCAGCGGGCGGCCCGCGCGTTCGTGGCGGCGCAGCCCGACAGCGTCGACATCGGAGTCGTCGCGTTCGAACGGGGCGCGCTCACCACCGCACGGCCCGACGCCGACCACTCCACCGCGCTCAAGGCCATCGACCGGCTGAAGATCACCGGCGGCACCTCGCTGGGGACGGCCATCACGACCTCGCTGACGGCCATCACCGGCAAGCAGGTGGCCATCGGCCGCGACGGCACCGCGCCCGACATCGGCTACTGGCCGTCGGCGACGATCGTGATGTTCTCCGACGGCCAGAACCAGGGCGCCGACGTCGAACAGGCCGCGGCCGTGGCCCAGAAGGCGGGCGTCCACATCCACACCGTCGGGGTCGGCACCACGGCCGGCGCGACGGTCAAGGTCGACCGCTACCACCTGCAGACCTCGCTCGAACAGGACACCCTCACCTTGATCGCGCAGACCACCGGCGGCGCCTACCACCCCGCCTCCGACACTGCGCGGCTCGACGGGATCGCCGACACGATCGATCTGCGGCTCACCGTCTCCGACGAGCCGCTGCCTCTCGCCGGCGCCCTGATCGGGCTCGCCCTCGCGCTGCTCACCGCGGGAGCGGCGCTCACCGTGCTCCGGTCTGGACGGGTGATCTGAATGACGTTCTCATGGCCGTGGGCGCTGCTGTCAGTCCTGGTCATCCCGCTGGTCTTCGCCATCCGCTGGTGGGCGCGGCGCCGCCGCCGGCGCTCCGCCGTGCGCGTCACCTCGATCGCGCTCGTACGCAGCGCCCTGCCCGGCCGTACGCGCTGGACCCGGAAGATCCCCGCGGCACTGTTCGTGGCCGGGCTCGCGCTGCTCGCGGTCGGGGCCGCCAGGCCGCAGGCGTCCGTGCCGGTGCCGCAGACGTCGGTGACGATCCTGCTCGCGCTCGACACCTCCGGCTCCATGTGCTCCACCGACGTCGACCCCAACCGCATCACCGCCGCGAAGAAGGCCGCCGCGGACTTCATCGAGTCGCAGCGCGGCGGGCCGCGCATCGGCCTGGTCACCTTCGCCGGCACCGCGGGCCTGCTCGTCCCGCCCACCGACGACAGCGACTCGCTGATCGAGGCGCTGGACGGCCTCACCGTGTCCCGCGGCACCGCGATCGGGCAGGCCATGCTCACCTCGATCGACGCGATCGCCGAGGTCGACCCGTCGGTCGCCCCCACCGGCGCGAACCCCGGCAACGGCAGCGGCGAAGGCTACGCCGGCGCCGCGATCGTCGTGCTCACCGACGGCGCCAACACCCAGGGCGTCGACCCGCAGACCGCCGCCCAGGAAGCGGCCCTGCGCCGCGTCCGCGTCTTCACCATCGGCTTCGGCACCACCAGCCCGGCCCCGATGGTCTGCGACAACTCCCAGTTCGACGGCCGCGGCTTCGGCGGCTGGGGCGGCGGCCGCGGCGGCTTCGACCGCGGCCGCAACGTCCGCATGATCGACGAGCCCGCACTCAAACAGATAGCCCAGACCACCGGCGGCTCCTACCACCGCGCCGAGAACGCCGACCAGCTCCAAAGCGCCCTCAACGCCCTCCCCGGCAGCTTCACCGTGATCCGCCAACGAGTCGACACAGCCGCCGCCTTCGCCGCCGGCGGCGCCCTCCTCATCACCGCGGCCCTGTCCCTCTCCCTCTGGTGGAACCGCCCCAGGACCCCGACCCGCTGACGGCACCTGCAGCCGGCCGGACGGCGGCGGGCCTGGGCGTCGGCCGTGCCGGTGCAAGGATGTTCAAGACCAGCCCGCCCCGTCGCCGTCAGGCTGGGCGCATGACAGCGACTCTTACCTCCATCGTCATCGACTGCGCCGACCCGGCCGCGCTGGCGGCCTTCTACGCCGAGGTCACCGGCTGGCGGGTCGGCTCGGGCGACGCCGACTTCGTCGGGCTCGAAGGCGGCCCGGTGTCGATCGCGTTCCAGCGGGTCGACGGCTACCAGGGGCCCGGCTGGCCGAACAACGGGAAGCACGTGCACCTCGAGTTCAAGGTCCCCGACGTCGAGGCCGCCAAGAAGGAGCTTGCCGGGCTCGGCGCCACCGTGCCCGATTTCCAGCCGGGCGGCGCCGACTGGACCGTGCTCATCGACCCCGAAGGCCATCCCTTCTGCGTCATGGAAGGCTAGCGGCCCGCGGGAACCGGCCTGACGTGGGTGTCCTCCCCGGCACGTCGGCAGTCGGTCAGGGAGCTCGGGAGGCGAGCAGGCGGCGCAGGGCCGTGGGGGTGTGGCCGACGTGGCGGCGGATCGTACGGGTCAGGTGGGCCTGGTCGGCGAACCCCAGGTCGGCGGCCAGCCCGGCCAGGCTCGCCGCCCCCTCTTCCAGCCGGTCGAGTGCCCGCCCCACGCGCACGCGGTTGCGGTAGTGGGTCAGGGAGATGCCGAGCTCCCGGGTGAACGCCCGGCTGAGCTGGTAGGGCGAGACGGCCAGGAGCTCCGCCAGCGACATCAGCCCACCCGCCGCCGGATCATCGGCCGCGATGGCCTCACGAGCGGCATCCGCGATCATCGCACTGGTCCTGACGACGGCGCCCGCCCTGCGGTTGCCCGGCGTCTTGGCAGACCTTCCCTTGGCCGCACCTGGCCCGGCGACGTGAGGCTTCACCTCGGCGGCTCCGGCAATGAGGGCATGCACCTCTCCGGTGCCCGCCCGCAACGCCCCAGTCCGGGACGTGGCCGGGGTCGGGGCGGGGGCCAGCTGCGAGAGGGCGGTGCCGAGGAGGGAGAGCAGGGACTCGGCCAGCTCGAAGGCGGCGTCCCCGCCGCGCGCCGCCGCGAGGAAACGCCGGTGCGCCAGGTCCAGGCGGGCGTCCACGTACAGGGCGGGGCGGGCCGGCGGCGGGCCGTCACCGGCGAGCGTGTGCCACAGGGCGGGCGACAGGGACACCGAGGTGCACACGTCGCCACCCGCCGGGTGGGCGAAGTGCTCCTCCGCACCGGGCACCGAGAGGTACGCCATCGTCGGGTCGATCACAGCGGTCCGCCCGTCCGCCCTGCGCCGGAAGCGGCCACGGCGCACCAGCACCAGGGAGTGCCGGGAACCCACCTCGGCCGACGACCACCCCCAATGGTCGTCGACACAGGTCACCGCGTCGAGGCGGAACCCATCCCCGGCGGCAAGACGCACAGCTGAACGCACCCGCCGAACGTTACGCCGCGGGTACGACAATCCAGCGGGCGGCTACCGGCCACCGAAGCCGAGCGGGTTGGCCACCGCCGTGACCACGCAGAACCCGAAGGGCCCGGCCGTGTCGTGCATGGTGACCTGCCCGGTCGCCACCCCGTCGGCGCTCAGGTGACCGGTGGTCTCTACCCCGATCAGCTCACCGGCCGGGAGCCGGGCGAGCGTCAGCGTGTAGTCCGCGTTGATGAACCCCAGCCGCCCGCCGGTGCTGACGTTGCTGAGCGGGCTGGCGAAGTCGGCGGCCAGCGCCGCGCGTACGAGCGGTGTCAGCGGCTCGTCGTCCACCAGCTGGTACGACTCCCGCAGCCACGCCCGCCCAGAACCCGGCTTCCCCCACTCCGTCACCCGCCACAGGTCGAACGGCGGGGTCCACGTGGTGGGCCCGTCCACCGGCGGCGGCCCGTCGGGCGGGGGCGAGTCCCACGCGGGCGTGACGAACGTCTGCGCTCCGTCAGGCTGCTCGCCCTGCCGGAGCAGCACCGCGCCGGCCCGCCCGATCGGCCCCTGGTCGGTGGAGATGATCGCGTCGGCCACCAGGATCCTGCGCCCGGACCTGATCAGCGAGGTCTCCACCGTGACCGGCACCATCGGGCTGCTGCGGAACAGATCGACCGTCAGCCGGGCGAGGTGCAGCCCGGGCTGGGCGTAGCGCCGCTCGATGGCCCGGGCGGCCAGCCCGCCGAGCAGGCGGCCGTGGAGCATGTCGGGGGACCAGGGGCCTCGGGCGTGCGGCGCGGGCACCAGCTCGCTCTGCTTCTGCGTGAAGAACGCTGACACAGAATCAGATTCTAGGGGAGAGCAGCCGCTCACCAAGAGCGCGCAGACGTTCCTTCAGCTCCAGGGGCTCCAGCACCTCGAAGTCCACGTCCAGGAACGCCACCACCATGGCGATCAGGTGCAGGTCGTCCCCGCGCAGGGTGAGCAGGCACGTCCGGTCGTCCACCGGCTCGACCGTGCCCGGCGTCCTGCCCGCGAGCCGCCCGGCGGGGGCGTGCACGCGGAAGCGGGCCTCGACGGGCCACATCTCGTGGGCCAGGCGATGCTGCAGCCAGGCGGCCACGTCGGGCCCGGGCGGCTCGCGCGGGGTGAAGCGCGGGCCGTTCGGGGTCCTGAGCCGGATCCGGTCGGCGCGGTAGGTGCGCCAGTCACGGCGGTCGACGTCCCAGCCCACCAGGTACCAGCGGTTGCCCTTGGTGACGAGGCTGTGCGGCTCGGCCTTCCTGAGCGCGCTCTCGCCCTGGTGGCCGGTGTAGTCGAAGCGGAGCTGCTCGTGGTCGCGGCAGGCGGCGGCGACCCGGGTGAGCACGTCGGCGTCGACGGTGGGGCCCTCGCGGTTGATCCGCACGGTGTGCCGCTGCAGCGTGTTGACGCGGTGGCGCAGGCGGGCGGGCAGGACCTGCTCGAGCTTGGCCAGCGCGCGCAGGGAGGTCTCCTCGATGCCGGTCACGGTGCCGTTCGCGGCGGTACGCAGGCCGACCGCGACCGCCACCGCCTCCTCGTCGTCGAGCAGCAGCGGCGGCAGCTCCGCACCCGCGCCCAGCCGGTAGCCGCCGGAGACACCGGGCGCCGAATGGACGGGGTAGCCGAGGCTGCGCAGCCGGTCGACGTCACGGCGCACCGTCCGCGGGGCGACGCCGAGCCGCTCCGCCAGGTCGGCGCTGGACCAGTCGCGCCTGGCCTGCAGGAGTGAGAGCAAGCGCAGCAGTCTCGCCGAGGTGTCCAACACGGCCACCATTGTGGCCCGATTCTGGCCGCATTTCCGCCTAACGTCGCGGACATGGACGAATTCGTCATCGACATATCCCAGGACCGGCTCGACGACCTGCGCGAGCGGCTGGAACGCACCCGCTGGCCGGACGCTCTCGACGGGGTCGGCTGGTCGTACGGCGTGCCGCCCGAGGCGGTGCGCGAGCTGGCCGGCCACTGGCTCGACGGCTACTCCTGGCGCGCGCACGAGGCGCGGCTCAACGCGTTCCCGCAGTACACGACCGTGATCGACGGTCAGCGCGTGCACTTCGCGCACGTGCGCTCGCCCCGGCCGGACGCGCTGCCGCTGCTGCTGACGCACGGGTGGCCCAGCACGTTCGCGGACTTCTCGCGCGTCGCCGGGCCGCTCAGCCGCGACTTCCACCTGGTCATCCCGTCCATCCCCGGGTTCGCGTTCTCGGGCCCGACCACGGAGCCGGGCTGGGGCGTGCGGCGGGTCGCCGCCGCCTGGGCGGAGCTGATGTCCCGGCTCGGATACTCCCGGTACGGCACGCACGGCGGCGACTTCGGCGCCCTGGTCTCGCCCGCCGTCGCGCGGCTGGCTCCCGAACGGGTGGTGGGGGTGCACGTGAACGCGCTCACCGCGTTCGTCACCGACGACATGTCGGGCCTGACGGAGGCGGAGGCAGAGCGGGCGCGCGGCATCGGGCGGTGGCGGCGGGAGTTCTCCGGGTACGCGGCCATCCAGGGCACCAGACCGCAGACGCTGGCGTACGCGCTGGCGGACTCCCCCGCCGGGCTGCTGGGCTGGACCCTCGACGCGTTCGCCTCCTGGGGACAGGACGTGGGCGGGGTGCCCGCCGACGACATCCTCACCAATGTCACCATTTTCTGGCTCACCGGCACGGCCGGGTCAGCTACCCGCATCTACCGGGAGAGCGGCGGCGACTGGGAGGTGCCGGACGCGCCGGGGAAGACGCCGACCGGCGTGGCGGTCTTCCCCGGGGACAGCACGGTCAGGCGGTACGCCGAGCGGGCGCACAACGTGGTGCACTGGTCGGAGTTCACGCACGGCGGCCACTACGCCGCGCTCGAGGCCCCCGAGTTGCTGGCGTCCGACATCAGGGCGTTCTTCGAGGGCGTGGTGTGATCCAGGCCCGGCTGGATTTCGGCGGCGCGCCGCCGTAGGCTCCCCCAATGCGCGATCTAGGTGAGGATCCCCGGCCCGCCCGGGGTGCGGTACGCGAGATCCACTCGCTCAACGGCCCTGCCACCCTGGCCTACTCCCCCGACCTCGACGGCCTGGCCGACCCCGGCGAGATCGTCTGGGCCTGGGTGCCGTACGAGGAGGACCCGGCACGCGGCAAGGACCGCCCCCTGCTGATCGTGGGCCGGACCGGGCGCAGGCTCCTGGGCCTGATGTTGTCCAGCAAGGGCGACGACGGGCCCGACTGGCTGGAGATCGGCGCCTGGGGCCGGGACAGCCGGGTGTCGTACGTGCGGCTGGACCGGGTCTTCGTGCTGGACGAGGACGACATCCGGCGCGAGGGCGCGGTGCTCGACGGGGAGCGGTTCGCCCAGGTTGCGGCCCGGCTCATGAAGGCGCACGGCTGGGACGCCGGCCGCTGACCCGTCCCGTGGTGAGCGCGACGAAGCCGCCGCCCGGACACCCGATCACCCCGGTGCCGGTCGCCGCGGACGGGCCGGAACGCCGAGGAGCGGGCGAGGGCGGCGGTCAGCCGGTGGAGGCGCGTGCCACCAGGTCGGGCTGGAAGATCACCTGGCAGTGCTCGTGGGCGTCCGGCTCGTTGGCCTCCTCCAGCAGCATCAGCGCGGCCGTGTGGCCGAGCTGCTCACGCGGCTGCCGGATGGAGGACAGCGGCACCGCGGCCGCGGCGGCGAAGTCGATGTCGTCGTAGCCGAGAATGGCCAGATCGTCCGGGACCCGCAGGCCGCGCTGGGTCATCTCCTGCAGCACCCCGATGGCGACCAGATCGTTGGCGCAGAAGACCGCCGTGGGGCGGTCGGCGGGCGGCAGGGCGGCGATCTCCTGGCCGGTCGCGCGGCCTGTGGCGACCGTGAGGTCGGGCAACGGGATGACGGTCAGCTTCCCGGCCCGGCCGAGCACGGCGGCCAGGCCGTCGTGCCGCTGCCGCACCTGGCGTACGGTGAACGGCCCGCCGGCGAAAGCGATGTGGCGATGCCCCCGCTCGAGCAGGTGCCGCCCGGCCAGCCGCCCGCCGAGCATGTCGTCGACCGCGACGGCGCAGCCGTGCTGGTGCGGGGCGGAGCTGTCGAACCGCACCACCGGGATGCCGCGGGAGACCAGCCGGCTCAGCCGCTCCTCCTCGCCGGGGTCGTTGACCGGGGTGATCAGGACACCCAGCGGGCGCTGCTCCTCGAACGTCTCCAGCAGCCCGGCCTCGCGATCGGCGTCCTTGTTGCTATTGAAGACCATCACGGTGAGCCCCGCATCCTGCGCGGCCGTCTCGACGCCCCGCAGCACGTCGATGAAGAACGGGTTGGCCAGGTCGAGCGCGACCACGCCGATGGTGCGGCTGCGCCCGGCCCTCAACTGCCGGGCGGAGCCGTTGCGGACATAGCCGAGCCGGGCGATCGCCGCCCGCACCCGCAACCGGGTGTCGGGGGCCACCATCTCGGGCCGGTTGAGCACGTTGCTCACGGTGCCCACGGAGACCCCGGCGAGCCGGGCGACCTCTTTGATGCTCGACATCGTTCCTCGTGGCAGGCGTGTTGTTTGATCATAACGCCTTCGACCAGGGGTTCCGGCACGACGTAAGGCAGTACTGGTCAGACGCCGCATGTCCCACTTGCCTGGTTGGGGCAGCGGTCCCACATTCCCACGGAACTGAGTAGCCCTTACTCATGCGCAGATTTCCGGAGATAAGCAGACTCTGCGTAAAGAGAGACGCCGACAGCACTTCAGGGAAGGATTCGACCATGAAGGACGTCAGAGGGCCGTGGAAAATCAGCCAGCAGGGCGGAACCGAGCTGCACGTCGACATATTCCACCAGGAAAAAGATGGCACGTTCGCTGGAACCATCAGGCACGGCAACAACACCGTCACCGTAGAGGACACCAGGGTAACCGACCACGAAATCACCTTCAGGGCGCCATGGAAGCCAACCAGCCACGGACGCTATACAGGACGTTTCGATTTCCAAGGTCGCATCACTGGATTCACCTTCGACGAAAAGAGCCCCGGGAATCAAGCGACCTGGACCACCCCTCAGAGGCTCTTTGGGCCTTTTGCGTAAACAACTGCCATAGCCAGTCGGTGCCTGCGATGGGTCAGCCCCCTGGATCAGCGTAAAGGCATCCGGCTCGGTCGCGCGGGTCGGCCGCCGGTTGCCGCCGCGGCTGCGCAGCCAGACGCGGGCCTCCTCGATGAGCTGGTCCACGAACCCGTACGAGCGGCCGAGCGCCCCCGAAAGTGCGCGGACCGACTCGCCTTCCTGGCAACGGGCGGCGCCGAACGCCGCGATCGTCTGACGTTCGGCGCCGGTGATGCGTACGCCCCCCCACACACCTCCCCCCGGTCTCTTGACGGCGTGCGGCTCAGCAGCTCCGGCACCTGCTGAGCGGAAGTCGCCGGCGAAGGCTCGATCATCCCGGCCGCCGCCGTGTCGCACGCGCCGGTCACGGCCGCGCTCCCGGGCTGGGCCCTGGATGGTCGAGCACGTTCGGGGGTCATGTGGTCCGCCGCGCCGGCTGACCGGCAGCCGACACAACGCCCCAAGGTGCGGTCGCCATCGCCACACGTACACCGTGGCTTCGAAAGCGGTCGACAAACAGGACCCCAAAGACGCGAGTCTGGTCGGCCCCGGCCATCGCCGGATGTGTAAAACGGCTGGAGATCACGTTCGCGTGATCCCGGCAGCGCACACCCGACCCGCCTTCGACCACGGAGCTCATCATGACCAGCAGGCAGACCGCGTTCATTCCCCTTGCGCTGATGATGGCAACGGGCTTGACGCTCGAGTCGTCCGGCGCCGCCATGGCGGTGGTCCCGCGGCCGGTGACGATCGCCCAGCTCTCCGCGGGCCCCTATCCGCCGATTCCCGGCCCGATCCGCGACATCATCGAAGACCTCAAGAGGATCAGCCGGGACCTCGAGAGGCTGCAACGCGACATCCAAAAACTGATCGACGATCTCCGGAGGTTGTTCCCCCGATCCTCTTCGATCTCGGCCGCGAACGATGTCGCTGCGGATGCCTCCGAGCTCGTCTCCCGGATCGATGCTCTCGATCCCGCCGACGTCAGCAAGCACGCTCCAGGGATCGCCGCCGAAGCGGCCCGGATCGCCGCCAACGCCCAGCGGCTGGCCGCCCACACCCAGAGCGCCCGTACGAGCGTCCAGGCGGGGGGCAGAGCCTCCCGGATCTCCTCCACCGCCAAGCGGATCGTCGCCACCGCCAACAGGACCATGGCCGAGGTCGAACGCTTGGACGCCCAGGTCTCCGCCCGTGCGAGTGTCGAGTGAGCCGCCCCCGGTTCGGGGCGGCCGGGCCGGCACCGCGTGGACGCGTTCGGCGGCGCGGCCCGCATGGCCGCCTGGCGCACACCGGCGCCGCCTGGCGCATCCGGACGATCCGGCCGCCCCATCCGCTCAGCTGATCCCGGCACCCGCTACGCTCCTGCATGATCGAGTCGAGGAGGGGTGGCCATGGCCGGGACCTGTACGTTCTGCGGCATCGTCGCCGGGCAGATCCCGGCGGAGATCGTCTACTCCGACGAGCACGCGGTCGCCTTCCTCGACATCTCGCAGGCGACCCGCGGCCACACCCTGGTCGTCCCCCGCCAGCACTGCCGCGACCTGACCGACATCGGCCCCGACCGCGCCGGCCTGCTGATGCAGGGCGCTGTGCACACGGCCGCCGTGCTCCGGCGCGCGCTGGAGCCGGGCGGGATGAACATCTGGCACGCCACCGGCCCCACGGCCTGGCAGACCGTGTTCCACTTCCACCTTCACCTGCTCCCCCGCTACTCCCCCGAGGATCTCAGGCAGGCGTGGACCCATCGGGAGCTGCCGCTGGCGTCGCTGGCGTCGCTGGCCGATCGCATCAGGGCCGCCGCGGCGCCCTAGGAATGTCCTGAAGATCTTGGTGGGTGGGCTGGTATGGGCTGGCACGTCCGCCGGTCATGGGCTGGTCGGGGTGAGGGTCCAGGTGTTGTTGAGGTAGGCGAGTCCGAGGTTGACCAGGCG
>NZ_JBEFAK010000077.1:0-36372 GCF_040137845.1 Nonomuraea sp. B19D2
CCACTCGTTCTGCGGTAATATTCCACCGAAGGAGTATGAAGGCGCCTTCTATAAGGCGCAGGAATCTGCTACGTCATTCGCAAGTTCGCAGGAATCGTAGCCTCCAAGATTCCCGGGACGGTCCAGTACGTCTGCTTCAGGAGTGCTGTGGTTGAGTGATGACAGTACGCGACGCTCCGGAGGTGCGGTCGGAGTCCTGCGGGTTGGAGGAGCTGTTCTGCGCTCACGCCTTTAGTGAGCAGTCGCGGGGTTCGCTGTTGCTGGGCCCGCAGTGGCCACGCCGATGGAGTGGGCACAACTCTTCGGCAGCCGGGCATGCCCGAAGTGCCTGGCGGCTTCGAACGGAGCGTGGCCGCTCTGGTGGAAGCTGGGCTGGGCCGCGGTCTGTCCCGCGCATCGGATCCCGCTGGTGGATCACTGCCCGAGATGCCACGTTCACTTGCGACGGAGCCCTGGACTTGCCCGAGGGCGGCTGCTCCTGGCTGGTGAAGGACTACGCCCCTGGGAGACCGTCACGCCCCGCCGTGCCATCCCGTGAGAACGGCTTACGGTCTGGATACACAGCGGGCCACAACCTCGTTGACTATGTTCACGAGGTCGACGGCGGGCCTCTCATATCGGCCGTGGTTGTCACTCTGGCGGGTGACCCAAGACCAGCATCATCGCATCAAGCAATCGCTGCCAATCGGCTTCCCGAAGGTCTCGCCGGAGCGCACCGCCAACAGCCGCCAGGGCGTCGATGAGCATGGCGCGGACCGTTCGCTGGTCTTCCTCGAGCATGGCGGCAAGCTGGCCGACTTCGCGTCGAAAGCGGCGACTTTGCGAGAAGTCCACCAGTGACGGCGGCAAAGCCGCGATCGCCGGATCCGCGGCCGGGTCGGCAAGATTGATCACCAAACGGGTCCCCAGCGCGTCAGCGAGCCGGTCGAGTACGGCGACCGTCGGGTTGCCGCGGCCGTTCTCTAGATTCGCCACATAAGGCACCGACACTCCGGCCTCCGTGGCGACCGAGGCGACCGTCCGACCGAGAGCGGCGCGGCGGCTCCGCAACCGCCGACCAAGTTCGACGTGATCCATGGAACTATCTTGACAGAATAATTAGAGGCACGCTTCTCTCTTGAGAGAATACCTCGAGGGGGAGGAATGCTGCAGGCCTTACGAGTGCGAGACTTCCGGCTGCTCTGGACCGCGCGATCAATCGCCGCCCTCGGCACAGGTCTGCTTGACGTCGCGGTCCCCGCACACATCTATGCCGTCACTGGCTCGGTGCTCGCGACCGGCCTCAGCCTGGCCTTCAGATATCTGCCCGCGCTGCTCCTGGGGCCATTCGCCGGGGTCATAGCCGATCGGTGGGACCGCCCCCGCATCATGATCACCACCGACCTCATCCACGCGATGGCGATCTCCGTAGTCCTCCTGGCCCAAACACCCGAGACGATCTGGATCATCTACGCAGCGATGCTCGGTCAAGGCACCGCTGCGGTGATCTTCCGCCCGGCCGCCCAAGCGCATACCCCCGCCGTCGTGGGCATCGGCCCGCTACTCAGCAGCGCAAACGCGCTCGGCGCCTTCACCACCGGGGTGATCGGACTGAGTGCTCCACCGATCGGCGGCCTCATGTTCGCCACCTCCGGCATCAACGTTGTCATTGGCGCCGCAATCACTGCCAGTCTTCTGTCCGCGACAGCCATTGCCCGCACCACAACACGGTCACGCGCACATGGCCCCGCACAGAACGTGCTCGCAGACCTCATCCAGGGACTGCGTCACCTTCGGCAAGCCGCAACAACACGGGCGCTGCTGGCCACGAACAGCGTTTACCTGCTCGCGAACGCAGCGCTCACCGCTCTGCTCATACCCTTCGCCGTGACACACCTGGGTGAAAGCGTCCAGGTCGGCTACCTGCTGTCCGCGTTGGGCCTCGGCTTTCTCCTGGGAGCGCCCGTCGGCCGAAGACTCGTCGACCGCTTCTCCGCCAGAACGACTCTCGCCCTCAGTCAAGCACTCGTTGCCGGCGCGTTCTTTCTCATGTTCAACGCCGCGTCGCTCCCAGTCGCGCTGATCGCTGCGGTTCTTCTCGGGATGCCAGGAGTCACCGTTCTGGTCGCCACCCACACCTGGCTGCAACGAGCCACTCCAAAGACGCTCCTCGGCCGTGTCAGCTCGGCCTTCCTCACCGCCGAAGCCGCGGCAAGTATGGCCGGAGCTATCGCCGGACCCGCCATCAGCAAACTGACCAGCCTTCCCCTGGCACTCGACGCGGCTTGCACCCTCACCCTCCTATCCGCCCTACTCGCGCTTTGCCTCATGCCCCGAGGCAGCCAGGTCCTCCAAGGACCAGAAGGTGACCGCAGCCGAGAACCCGCGCAAGACCAAGAGTGAAGGGCTCCTCCGAACGATGTTCGGATCGCGCTCTCACTTTGAATGTCGTTCGGCCCTATTGATTAGACGTCAATCTAAATGACAGTTCCCAGGTCACTCGCAGGCCCGGCTCCCAACTTCAGTGACGCCAGACACTGTGTCTGGACCCATCGAACCTGACAGTTTGGCGTGGATCTTGAGAGTCTGCGTAGGGCGGGCGACCATCCTCATGGAAACGGTAAGGAAACAACCGCCGCTCTACTACTGATCCGCATGACGTACCGAACTTCACTGACGGCACTGGTCGTGGCGCTGGCGGGATTGGCGGCGCATCCTTCCGCGGCGGGTGCCACCGCTACCGTCGCCGTGAGCGCGAGCGCCACCGCGAACCCCAGCTCGAGCTCCGGCGTGTCTTCCGTGCAGTGGAAATCCTGCCCGGCCTACTCCGATGAGGTGATCCGCAGCCTGGGCATGGCGGAGGACAAGGTTGCGGCGTTCCGCTCCTTGATGAAGCGCCTGGAGTGCGGCACGGTCAGCGTCCCGCTGAACCATCGTGACCCCAGCGGGCGGAAGATCGACATCGCGGTGACCCGGCTGGCCGCCACGGACGAGGCCCACCGGCTCGGCGCTGTCGCCGTCCTGCCGGGCGGGCCGGGCAACAGCGGATACCTGGACCCGGTCCTGCGGGCCGCGCTCAGGAACGAGGAGATGGCGGGGCTCAACGAGCGATACGACATCATCGGCTTCGACCCGCGCGGGGTCGGGTACAGCACCAAGGTCGCCTGCACCTTCTCGCCGAACGGCCCGCAGGAGCCCGGCACGCTGACAAAGGAGGCGGCCAGGAAGATATACGACGCCCAGGTCGCCGCCACCCAGAGGTGCGGACGCTCTGACCCCGCCTTCCTCGGACAGCTCACCACCGACAACGTGGCCAAGGACCTGGACCTGGTACGGACCGCGCTGGGTGAGCGCAAGCTCAACCTGCTCGGCTTCTCCTGGGGCACCTATCTGGGCATGGTGTACCGCAGCCTGTTCCCCGGGCACACCGGACGGGCCTTCCTGGACAGCGTGGCGCCGTCGTGGACCCGTATTGACGAGCACGCCAAGGACAGCGCGGAGGCGGCCGAGCGTAACTTCGGGCGCATGGCCGCCTGGCTGGCCCGCCGCGACGGGACCTACGCTCTCGGTGCCACCGCACGGAAGGTGCGCGAGGAGGTGGCGAAGCTGGTCAGTACGTACGACAAGAGCCCCAAGACCTACACCGACCTGCAGCGGCCCATCGACGGCTCGGCCGTCGCCGACCTGGCCAGGCGCAACTCGACCGAGTGGGTGCGCGCGGGCAGGGCGCTGGCCGAACTGCGGACGGCGACGGGCACCACCGCTCCGCCCACCGTCAAGGAGCTGCTCGGCGCATCGATGAGGGGGACGCCCGTGCCCGGCGCGCCCGAAACACTGAACATGACCATGAATTTGGCCGTCGCGTGCAACGAGGACAGCAGCCGGGCCGGTTTCGACACCGCCTGGCGTGACTACCAGCAGCTCGTGAAGCGCCATCCGGCGACCGGCCGGTCCTGGGGACCGCCTGTCATGTGTCCCGGCTGGCCGCTGCCGGTGCAGCAGGCCACGTTGAAGCGGGGCGGCGGGTCACTGGTGCTGGCGGGGCACCTGCACGAGTTCATGTCCGTCTACGACTGGACGCTGCAGACGCGGCGCGCCATCGGCGGCACCGTCTACACGGTCGCCGACGACGTGCACGTCTCGACCACCCGGGTGCCCGAGTGCGCCGCCGACGTGGTGCGGTACTTCGAGACGGGCCAGATCGGCAAAGGGTGCGAGGGCAGCGCAATCCCGAGCTGACCACCGGTTACCGGCCACGTAGCTCTTGCGGCGCGCCCGGGCAGGTTCCGGCCGGTCGGACTCCGAGGGGCAGGGGCACTGGCGCTGAGCGGGCGGCGATCCACGCCGACGTGATGAGCGACGGCGTGGGGACGCGGTATGGCCCGTGCCCCCGGCCAGTCCTGGCCGGGGGCACGGGAGAGACCCCGCTAGCGGGCGCGGTAGGACAGGATCAGGCCGAGACCCTCGAGAGCGGACTTGTCGCCTTCCAGGACCAGACGCCAGGTCCCGGCGGTCAGGCCGGGGGTCGGCAGGAGCTTGCCCTCGTTGAGCGTCAGGCGTCGTTCGCCGTTGAGGAGGAAGCGGGCCGAGCCGTTGCCGGCCGGCGAGTACAGGGCGTACACGCCGGTGATGGCGCGGCCGGTCATGCCGGGGAACATGTCGGGGGTGAACGGGAGGGTCAGCGTGTCGTCGGAGCCCTCGACGAACGTTGACCACTCTTCGGGGAACTCCGCCGGGATGTCGCAATAGCGCGCCGTGGCATAGGGCTTGAGCATGCCCTTGACCGCGCCGGCGAAGAGCTCACCGCCCTGTTCGGCGGAGTACTTCACGGTGATGGTGACGTCCAGGAGTTGCGCGGCGCCGCCGGAGGGCAGCTCCAGGCGCCACCGGGAGACCGCGCCGGTGCCCTCGAAGGGAAGGTAACGGTCGTCGTCGTAGCGAAGCTCGAAGAGGCCGTTGTTGTCCTTGTACTCCTCCAGGTCCGACAGTGCGATCTGCTGGCCGCCGCGCCAGTCGGCGCGCAACGTCGCCGGCATCGGGCCCTTGGGGTCGAGGAGGTACTTGACGGCCTTGGGATCGGCCGCGAGCACCGTCCTGCTGTCCAGCTGGGTCAGCACGGCGTTGAGAGCGATCGGCCCCTCCTGGCCGGTGAAGGTGACCGACACCGTCTTGACGCGCCGACGGTAGTGGCCGGGGAAGTCGCGGTCGAAGAGGGCCTCGGTCAGGGCGAACTCGCAGCGGCCGGTGGTGCGGAGGCTGAGCGCGGCCACCGGGTCCAGCGCCAGCAGCGACACCTTCTTGATGATCTCCAGGCCGCGGCGGTCGCTCTCGAGCCACGCCTTGCCCAGCCGCTCCAGGTCCAGCCCCAGGCTTTCCGCGGCGAGCAGGCCGTTGCGCCGGCTCTCCCAGTAGAGCGGCTGGATGTAGTCGGCCTCCCCCTCGGGGACGCCCCGCTCGTACTGGAAGGACCGTTGCGCGGTGCGCGCCATGTCGTACGCCATCGAGTAGGTCTGGAAGTACAGCCCGGCCAGCCGCCCCGACATCCACTGGTACAGCTGGAGATTGGTGAACTTGCCGGTCATGAAGGCGCCGACGGCCTCCAGGTTGGCGATCTGCTGATCCAGGATCTCCAGCTCGCGCCGGGCGGCCTTGAGCCGGAGCTCGGCGGCCTTCACCTGGTGGCCGAGCTGCTCCACGTCGTTGCGGGCGAGGGCGAGCTGGAAGGCCCAGTCGCTCGCCATCCGCTCCTGCTCGGCGCGGATGCCGAGCAGCTCGCCGATGACATTCAGCGCCTCGGCCGCCGACGACGAGGCCTCGCCGCCGTGCTCCAGGGCCTCCGTCACCTGCTCGCGGCCCAGCTTGGTGCCCGTGATGAACAGGCCCAGCAGGACGTCCGGCAGTCCCGAGGCGATGGCCGCGCCGGCCTGGAAACCAGTCGCGACGACGTGGGCGACGACCGCCGCGGACATCATGCCGAGCTGCGCCTGCTCCAGCGGCGTCAGCCCGGCGGCGATCAGCCCCTCGTAGTGGTCGACCCGGTTCAGCGCGCCCTGCTCGCTGACCTGCACCTCGCTCAGGCCCTGGGCGGCGATCTCCACCTCCGCCTCGCGCACGGCGCGGGTGAGGGCCAGGATCGTGCCCTCGTGCCGGTTGTTGAGCAGCGCCAGCTCCTCGGAGTCGCGGCGCTCCAGCACGCTGAGCAGGTCGCCGCCGAACTGCCGCAGCTTGTCCACCAGCTCCTGCGCCTTGCGGAAGACGGAGGAGAAGCGGTGGTGCGGCACCGGTACGGTCGCGGCGGCGGCGAGCCGGTCGAGCGACGCTCCCGCCGCCGCGCCGCGCACCAGCGCCATCACGTCGGCCGGCGGCTCGAACAGCGGCAACGGCCGGCTGACGCCCATGATGTCGAGCGAGGCCCGGATCTTGCGCAGCCGGTCCTCGACGCGGTCCCAGTACTCCAGGAACACGCCGTTGGCGGGGACGTGGAAGTACGGTCCCGCGACGCTGGCGTGCACCTCGCCCGCCTTCTCCAGCATCGCGCCGCCCGCGGTGAGCTCGGGGAGCCCGTCGTCCTGGGGCGCCCGGCGCAGCTCCTCGTAGGTGAGCGCGGGCGTGCGGGCTCGCGGGCCGAGGTCCTCGGGCGGCCGCTCGCCGAGCAGGTCGTAGGCGAAGATGTAGAGCATCCTGGCCTCGTCGACGCTCTCGGCGGTGTACTGCCTGAAGAGCAGGTCACCCCAGTCGAGCAGGTTGTCGACGTAGGCCATCACGACCGCGCGCCGGTAGGCCGACGGACGCAGCTCGCCGATCGGGTGCGGGTCGAAGGGATCCTCCAGGTACGCCTTCAGCAGCGCGGCCCGGTCGCCCATGAGATCGTACTGCTGGCGCAGCCGGCCGAGCATGGCGATGCGTTCCAGCAGGCCGTTCAGCGCCGGCCCGCCCTCCGGCGGCGCCTCCAGCGCCTTGAGCGCCTCCTCGATCGGCGGCAGTCCGGCAGTCGACGGCCCGCCGGTCGGCAGCTCGGCGAGGTAGTCCTTCTCGGTCTCGCTCAGCTCGCGCTGGTGCTGGAAGGCGGGGGCCATCGGCTCCACCTTGACCAGGATCTGCTCCAGGTCGGCGGCCGGCTTGCTCACGTCGGCCCCGCGGCCAGCGAGCTCGGCCAGGTCGTCGCGGCAGCTCTGGACCAGCGCCTCGACGTCGGCCGCCAGGAACGGCAGGAAGCGCCAGTATCGCGGCATGGTGGGATCGAAGACGTACTCGTACCAGGTGCGGGCGTCGTCGAAGCGCTGGGCGGCGTTGAGCGCCTGGGCGATGAGCGTGGGGGCGTGGAAGAAGACCTCCCAGTAGTAGATGCCGTTGCCGCTGTTGAAGTCCAGGTGCGTGCCGGCCGGCACGCCCTGCTCCGCGGTCGACTCGGTGACCATGATCGTGGTGGCGTCGGAGACCCGCGTGCTGAAGGCCGGCAGCTCGTCGATCTCCTGGATGTCCGGCGCGAGCAGCGCGGGCACGCCGCCCTCCAGCAGCGCCTTGTTGAGCCTGTACGCCGTGCTGGAGGTGAGCCTGATGACCTCGTGCGACAGCGCGGCGATCTCGTACGGCCGCTGGGCCTGCACCGACGAGGGGTAGGTGACGTACGTGGAACCGAGGAACAGGTAGAGGTCGGTGCTGTCGAGCACGCCGTCCAGCCCCGCCTCCCAGCCGCCGGGCAGGCCGCGCCAGTTGCCGCTGACCGGGGAGAACCCCGCCGCGGCCGCTAGCTCCTCGCCAGGCCGCAGCACCGTGTAGTCCTGGTCGCTGAAGACGTAGCGCAGGCCCGAGCGCTGGAAGACGGCCCGGACGCGGCGGCTCATGGGCTTGGGATAGCCGGGGTCGGCCAGAGCGGCCACGACGCCGTCCTTGAGCGTGTAGCGGACGTACTCGAGGTTCCTGGCGAGGAACAACGTGGCGTCCTCGCCGTCGGCGCCGGCGACGACGTAGGCCGCGTCGACGCCCTCGTCGGTGATGGCCGTCCTGGCCACGCCGAGGGTCTTGATGGCGGACGGCTCGCTCTGGACGTATTCCCTGGAACCGTTGCCGGAGTGTCCCCGGCCCCTGCCGGATTCCTCGCGGGTGACGGACAGGTAGGTGTGGGTGTCGTTGTTGAAGAAGTAGACGCTCTCGCCGTGGCGGAAGGGGGCGCTGACGGGGCCGGACTGCGGCAGGCCGTCCTTGTTGCCCCGCAGCGGGATCGTGCGCTCGTTCTGGCCGTCCCAGCGCCGGTAGGAGTCGCCGTTCACGACGAAGACCTCGTCGCCACGGAAGAGGACCGCCCCCACCTGCGTGTCGCCGGTCGCCCATGGCGGCTGGAAGGCCTCCAGGGGGTTGCCGGGACGGGTCCGGCGCACCCACACGCGCTGTTCGGCCGAGTGGTAGTACTCCACGCCGTCCGCGTCGACGGCGGCGGCGTCCACCTTGCCCCACTGCGGGAAACCCTCTTTGTTGCCGTCGATCAGCTTCGGATAGCCCACGTCGATCCTGCCGAAGGGGTCACCGGAGTAGCGGTAGTAGTACTCGCCGGAGAACAGGTAGAGGAACCCGTCCTTGGCGATGGCCGCGTCGGCCTCGGCCTTGTCGTCGTACAGGGCGGTGGGGACGTGTCCCCAGCGTTCGGCCGTCGGCGGCTTGCTGAGGCGGGTGGCGGTCGTCCGGGTCGCGGAGACCTCCACGTAGTAGGGACCGGAGCCGTTCTCGCCGGTGTTGTTGAAGAAGTACCTGACACCGCCGGGCAGCTCGACCGCGGCGTGGATCGGGGACCACGCCGGCAGCTTGTCAGGATTGCCGCTCAGCTGCCGCGGCTCCTCCCCGCTGCCCTCCGGGGCGATCGGCCGGCACAGGAAGCTGCCGCCCTTGTGGTCGACGCTCATCCACGCGTCGCTCTCGGCGCCGGCCGGCATGGCCAACTGGACGACCTTGGAGGCATCGACAGGCTCGTTGAAGATCTGCTCCAGCCGGGACGGCCGCACCGGCTCGGGCACCCCCTCGGCGCGGATCGCGTACAGCTCGGGGGTCAGCGCGAACGCCGACTGCACCTTTTCCGGGCCGTTCGGCCTGGCGACCGTGTACGTGCAGGTGATCAGGATGGTGTCGTGCGTGCCACCGTCCGGCACCGGTACGGTGGCGGACGCCTGGACGTGCAGGCTGACGCCGCCGACGGGCGCGTCCTGCACGTCCTCCAGGGGCAGGACCTGTGCGGGCACCCATTCGCCGTTGAGGTTGCGGAAGGAGTAGTTGACGCGCACGCGGTACTTGGGCGGCGGCGGGGTGAGCGTACGGTTGTCGCCGCTCTGCTGCTCGGTGAGCGTGGTCTGGGCGCCGGGCTCGGGCGCGACCGCCTCGGCCGTGGGCCAGAAGACGAAGATGCGGCCGAAGGCGTGCACCGGGTAGACGATCTCGGCCTCGACCTGCGCGTCGACCTTCAGCCACGGCTGCCAGGTGGCCGACAGGCGCCCGTCGTCCCTGAACTCCGCCTCGCGGCAGTAGTAGCGCCTCGGCTCGGTCCTGGTCCTGCCGAACAGCACCAGCCGATGGACGCCCGCTTCGGCGCCGTCGGCACTGTAGACGTAACCGCCGGCGATCGAGAGCCTGGAGACCTCGGTGTACTCGTCGAGGTAGCGCTTGTAGGCCTGCTCCACCTTCTCCTGGGTGATCTCGCCCTGCAGCAGGTCGTCCTCCAGGGCACGGAAGGCGGGCGTCTTGGAGCCGCGCAGTTCGGGGCGCAGGTAGTTCTCCGGGTAGAGGAAGACCTTCCTGTTGGCCTCCCACAGACGGTAGTTCTTCAGCCACGCCCACCAGGTCCTGATCCGCCGCCTGGTCTCCTCCGGGTCCCGCCCGTGCGGGACCGCCACGTGCTCCAGGTCGAGCAGATAGCGGTGCACGTAGAGCTGGGCGGCCGCGATGGCCTCGCGCACCCGCGAGGTGCGGCCCTGGCCGCCCATCTCGACGTCGGCCAGCAGCTGGTCGTACAGCTCTCCCGGGGTGCCCTTGGCGATCGAGACGAGGGCGTCGCGCTTGAGCACGTTGATCTCGTCGTGGACGGCGGCCGACAACGCCTCCCACTCGCCGGTGTACAGGCGCTCCATGATCCCGTAGAGGGCGGTGTTCGCGGCCGCCAGGGCGGGCGGGTCGCCGAAGGCGTGCCGCCATACGTCGGTGTAGAGCGTGGACGGGGCGTCCCCGATCCGGCCGGTGAGCGTGAAAAGCTCGACCAGGCGGAGCAGGAACTCGACCTCGAAGCGGTCCTCCTCCCGCCGCACCGGCGCGGCGCTCGCCGCCGCGGCCGCGATGGCCTCGGGTTCGGCGGTCAGGAGCGCGGCGTTGCGCTTGGCCCACCTGATCTCGTCGACGTCCCAGCCGAACAGGTCTCCCAGATAGGCGTACGGGTCCTGCACCACGGCCGGCCGGTCCAGCAGGAAGGCGGGCAGGCCGTCCGGGTGCCGCCGGGCGAGGTCGATGAACCTGGAGATCGTGTGCACGTCGCTCAGCCGGTAGTCGGCCGTGCCGCCCCAGCGGTAGCGGAACCGCTGCGGGTAGGTGCGGTCCACCTCGTGATAGCCGCGGGAGTAGCGTACGTATTCGTCGCCCTTGCACAGGTACGTGCGGCCCTCGAAGACGAAGGCGCCGTCGACGCCCGACTCGAAGCGGCCCGGCAGGTCGCCCCAGTCGTCACGGACGGTACGGGGGTGGCCCTCCTCCACGAACTCGAACGCGCCCGGACGGTAGCGGACGTACTGCTCGCCCTTGAAGGCGTACAGCTCGCCGGTGGGCGCGGCGAAGGCGGCGTCGATCAGCCTGTGGCCGGCGTCTGCGAAGGCGTTGCGCACCTTGCCGAACCGGGAGTTGACAGGCTGCGCGGCCGGTTCGCCGACCCGCTGGCAGAGGTTGCCCTTGATCAGGTGGACGGTGCCGGTGGGGCCGGGGGTGCGGAAGGCCGCGTCGAGGCCGTCGGCGAAGTCCGCGGGCGGGTCCTGCATGCGCAGATCGAGGGCGAGGCCGGGGAGGATGGCGCGGGGGTAGCCGTCGTCGGCGTACTCGTACTCGGTGCCGGTGTAGCGGACGTACTGGTCGCCGGAGAACAGGTAGGTGTGCGCGCCGGTGACGATCGTCGCGTCCACCTTCTCCCTCTCCACGAGATTGTTCCTGACGCGGCCGAAGACGGCGAGGTCGCGGGTGGTGGTCGCGGCGCGGGAGACGACGTGGCAGGAGCCGCCCGCGAAGAGGTAGGCGGTGCGGCCGTTGGCGATGGCGGCGTCGATCGTGCGGCCGGTGACCGCGTCGTCGAACGACTCCGGCAGGTTGGCGAAGGCCGCCTCGCGGCGCAGGTTGCCGACGATCTTCTTCGGGTAACCGGGATCGATGTAACGGTATTCGGAACCGGTGTAGCGGACATACCGGTCGCCGGAGAACAGGAACGTCGTGTCGTCGCCGAAGACGCAGGCGGCGTCGATCCTGGCGGTCGCGTCGTCGGGCACGAACGGGTTGGGCGACCTGCCCCACCGGTCGCGGATGACCGCGAGCGGGGCGAAGTCGTGTCCGTCATGGCGGGAGTACTGCTCGGAGAGGAAGAAGTACGTCGAGCCGTCCGGCGTGGTGAACGCCGTGCGCAGCACGTCACCGTCTTCCCTGCTGGATTCGAGGATGCGCTCGAAGCCGGGCCAGAGCCGCTCGATCGGGCGCGGGTAGGACCAGGCGCCGGCTCTCTCGTCGTACTGCAGGCAGTGCTCGCCGTGCAGCAGGAGCATGGTGTCGCCGGCGAACAGCACCGCGTCGGGCACGGGGCGTCCGGGTATGCGGTACTGCTCGGGCACCTGCCAGAAGCTCTCGTCGGCGAGCTGCGGCTCGCCGTCGGGCTCGGTGTAGTCCGTGCCGGAGTAGACGAGGTAGCGCATGCGGCCTTCCTCGTCGGGCGACTCGAAGACGTACGTCTTCGTGCCGCGGACGTACGCGAGCGCGACGTCGTCCAGGCCGCCCCAGTGCTCGGAGATGAGCCGAGGCTCGCCGTCGATGGTGGGGCCGGGGTTGGGGGCGGCGGTATCGGCGGGGCCGGGGTCGGCGTAGACGACGAACTGGTCGCCGCTGAACAGGTATGTCCTGCCGTCCCTGCCGACAAAAGCCGCGTCCACCTTGTTGTCCTGATAAATCGTGTTACGCGGCTTGCCCCACTCCTCGGCGAGGAGGTACGGCCTGTTCAGCCGCGTGTTGACGCAGTCCGGCCCCTTGAACAGGTACGTGGTGCCGTCGGCGCCGCGCAGCACGGCGTCGAGCCCGCGGCGGAACTCCTCCGGCGCCGCGCGCAGCGACCGAGGCGTACCGGTCTCCTGCGCGAACCCGTGGCCCTCGACGGCCTCGATGCCCGCGCGATGGCGCCAGCCGCCGCCGTCCTCCGCCAGCAGCTTGCCGTCCTCCAGGAACGCGCAGCTCAGCCCGCTCAACGAGGCGTCGTCGTAGCGGCGGTAGAGGCCGTCGGACACGATGTGGCAGCGGCCGGCGCGGAAGAGGTGGACGTTGCGGCGGTCGGCGAAGGCGGCGTCCACACTGTCGAGCGTGACGTCCAGGGCCGCCATCCCGGGCTCCCGCGACAGCGCGGACAGAGCGGCCGGATAGCCGTCCTGCACGTACTCGAGCTCCGTGCCCAGGTAACGCACGTACTGGTCGCCGGAGAACAGGTAGGTGTAGTGGTTGTCCACCTTCCTGCCGTCGATCTCCTCCGTCACGGTCCTGGTCAGCGCGGCGTCCACCAGGCCCGTCCGGGCGATCCTGTTGACCACGTTGCCCCAGTACGCCGGGACGGAGGCCGGGTAGCGGTCGTCGGCCCTGGTGTAGTCGCCACCGGAGAAGCGGATGTACCTCTCGCCGGAGAAGACGTAGGTCCGGCCGTCCTTGCCGACGAAGGCGGCGTCCACCCTGGTGAAGGGCAGCAGGCTGTCCCAGTGGCCGTCGATCGTGCGCGGCTCCGACCACCAGCGGTGCCGGGCGTCGGACACCACGAAGCTGTCGCCGGCGAAGAGGTACGTGCGGCCGGTGCCGTCGGTGAAGACCGCGTCGATGACCGCGAAGCGGGGGTCGGCGGCCAGCGATGCGGGCAGGTTCCACCAGTTGTCGGAGACCGGCTTGGGGTAGCCGGGGTCCGGGGTGGCGTAGTCCCTGGTGGAGTAGCGGACGTGGAAGTCGCCGCCGTCGGCGTGCACCTGGATGTGCAGCGGGTTCCTGCGGAGCGTCAGCGCGATGCCCTGCTCGGTGCCGACGTGCCACTTCCTGTACTCGTCCGTGCCCTCGGAGGCGACGGGGGCGTGCTCGGCCAAGGTCAGGCCATGCTCCAGGAAGTGGCGGCGCAGCGCGGGCGACAGGCGGCCCTCGTTCAGCTCCGGCTCCTGGGCGAGCGGCACGTCGAACAGGTGGCCGCCCTGGCCGAACAGGTACGTCCTGCCGTCCATCACGAAGGCGGCGCCGACCTTGCGCAGCCCTCCCCAGTCGCCGGCGATCCTGCGCGGGTAGCCGAGGTCGACGACGGCGTAGTCGGTGCCGGAGTAGCGGATGTACCTCTCGCCGCTGAACAGGTAGGTCTTGCCGTCCATGCCCACGAGCGCGGCGTCCACGGCGCCGCCGGCCAGCACGTCGGCGACCTTGCCCCAGCGCTCGGCCGTCGGCTGCGGCACGCCGACGCCGGAGGCGGCCAAGGAGACCGTCCTGCCGTCCTTGAACAGGTGCACCATCCCCGAGACGGGCTCGGTGAAGGCCGCCTCGACACCGGCGTGGAACTCGCCGGGCAGACGGGCGAACTCGGTCTCGATACGCCGCGGATAGCCGTCGTCCACCCGCACGCCGTCGTTCTCCACGCTGTCGGTGTAACGGGACACCTGGTTGGCGCGGAACAGGTACGTCCTGCCGTTGGGACCGGTGAACGCGCCGTCGAGGCTCTGCGCGCCGTCGAAGGCGTTGCGGATGCGGCCCCACCGGGCGGAGATCGGCTGCTCCTGCCCGCCGATCTCGAAGTAGCGGCCGCCCGCGAACAGGTGGACATGCCCGTCCACGTCCTGGAAGGCCGCGTCGAGCGCCCCGGTGAACGCCTCGGGCAGCGGCGTGTCGTGGCCCTCGGCCTGCCACCATTCGGCGACGCCGCGCGGGTAGCCCTCGTCGACCGTCGTGAAATCGGGGTCCGAGTATCGGATGTACTGGTCGGCGCAGAACAGGTAGGTCCTGCCGTTCTCGTCCACGTACGCGCTGTCGATCCGGCGCGGGGCCTCGAAGTTGTTCCTGACCTTGCCCCACAGCTGGTCACGGGGCGCCCAGCGGATGCTGCCCGGCTCCTTGACGAACAGTCGCGAGACCTCCCGATCGGGGAGCTCGTCACCCTCGTTCCGCTCGACGGCGCGGCCGACGATCCACTCGGCGCCGTCGGGGAAGGCGAAGGCGGCGTCGACCCGGGTCAGCCCGGTGAACCGGGGCGACAGCTCGGTCAGTGCCTTGGACCTGGGGTCGAGCAGGGCGTACGTGTCGGCGGAGTAGGCCCAGTAGACGTCGCCGGCGAACACGTAGATGCGGCCGTCGGAGCTGCGCAGCACCGCGTCGACGACGTCGACGCCCGGCGGCAGGGCCAGGGGTTCGGGGTATTTGCCGGTCAGGTCCTGGTCGTGGAAGGCGACGGCGACCTCGGTCTCGTCCATGCCGAGCTTGGCGGCCAGCAGCGCGAAGCGGCGGATGCGCTCGTAGGCGGCCCGGAAGTGCGGATCAGACAGCCGCCGGGGGACGGCGATGACCGGGGGGAGGAGGGTCTCCATCGCCTCGGGCAGCCCGCCGGCGACGCCCGCGCAGATCGCCGCGGCGCTCTCCTCAGGCACGCCGAACGCGTCGGCCAGTGCGGAGGTGAGCGCCTCCTGCTGCTGCCCGGCGCGGTTCTCCAGCGCGGCGGTCACCTCCTCGACCGCCTCGGCGAGCGCCACTGCGACCGCGTGCAGCAGGAAGAACACGTCCCGTTCGAAGTCCTCCAGCCCGTGCAGGGCGAAGCTGACGACGTTCGCGGGGTTGGCGAAGAAGGGGACGGCCTCGCGGGGCACGGACAGGCCGTCGGTGAGGTGTCCCTGCGCGATCAGCTTCTCGACGACCAGGCGCTGCTGCTCGTCGTCGAAGCCGAGCTCGCCCAGCGCCTCCAGGTGGATCCGGTACGGCCGCTCGTCCTGCGCGCACTCGGCGACCCGCCGGGCCACGATGCCGGTCTCGGCCGCGGTGAACCCGTCGCCGAGCGTCTCCACCTCGGCGACCGGCCAGCCGTCGCTCAGACAGACGCCCTCCATCGCGGCCATCGCCCGCTGCGCCATCGCCAGGTCCGCGGTCCCGGCGAAGTCCTCGGGGGTGAAGGTGTAAAGCTCGGTCTCCAGCTCGCCGATCTGCCGTTTCACGGCGTCGAGCACGGCCTGCCGGTGCGGGTGGAATTCGGGCGGCAGCGCGAAGTCGGCGGGCTGGAGCGCGGCCAGCGCCTGCTTGTTCAGATAGCGGCCGTTCTCGTCGATGTAGCCGTTGAAGCGCAGCCCGTCCATCAGCCTGGCCAGCCGCGCCTCGCTGAGCCGCAGCCCCGTGAGAAGCCCGGGGTCGAGGACGAGCGGCTCGGCGCGGAAGGCGTCGATGCGCCGGCGCAGCAGGGCGAGCACCTCGGGGGCGACGTCGGACAGGCCGGCGTTGACGCGGAACGCCTCGAGGTTCTCCTCGCCGGCGAAGAACTCCGGATCCTGGACGGCGCCCTCCTCGTCGACGTACCCGTGGTGGATCAGGTTGTCGTACAGCTCGTCAAGCTGCCCCTGGGACAGGTTGCCGACCGTGGCCAGATCGGAGGGGTAGAAGGACGAGGTGCCGTTGCCGACGCTGTTGATCAGCTTGAACAGCGCCTCCTTGAACGGCACGAAGTCCCGCTCCAGGTTCAGCGCGTAGTCGGTCTCGGGCATGCCCTCGGTGACGAGCGTGCCGTCGGCGCGCAGCCGTCCGCTGAACACGAGCTGCGTGTGGATCTTGCCGGCCAGACGCTCACCGAGCCCCAACCCGACGAGGTCGTCGTCGACGATCATGCCGAGGGAGGTGACCGCCTCGTACGCGGCCACGGCCACCGTGTCGGGGTCGAGGCGCAGCAGCCGGGCGTCGCGTTCCGACACCACTGCGCCGGTGTGGGTCGCCAGCACGTCGTGCACGGCCTGCGCGGCCCGCGGCCCGAAGCGCTCGCCCTCGAACATGGCCGGCTCCATGGCCACCGCCTGGAACCGCTGGTCGAGGCCCTCCAGCACCGCGAGCCGGTCATCCCCGCCGGACCCGCCGGATCCGCCGGATCCGCTCCCCAGGATCTCGGCCAGTTCCTGGGCACCGAAGCCGCCGTCCTGCATCCACCGGGCGACCGCGAGCAGCGTCTGGGCCAGCCACAGGCCGGAGGCGGGGTCGCCGCCCTCCAGGATGCGGTAGCAGTCCTGCGTCTTCGGCTCGACCCCGCCCAGGAGGGAGAACGTGGAATACCGCCACAGCGACGGGTCGCTCTCCAGCACCCCCAGCAGGTCGAACAGCTCGCCGGCGGACATGCCGAGCGCCGAGGCCAGCCTGCCGGTCCGCCGCAACAGCGCGATCTGCGACGACCCGATCGGAGCGCGGTCGAAGGGGCTCGGCTCCAGGGCGCTGTAGCGGTCGCGGTAGCGCCGCACGGTCTCCGTGATGTCGCTCTCGGAGGTCCCGATTCCGATGGCCAGCTTGCGGCGGTACTCCTTGTTGTGCGGGCCGAGGATGTCGCCCGACACCGCGGGCAGCTCCTCGGGCACCGGCTCCACCTCCGCCACCAGCCCGCACACCGCGTCGACGGTGAGGTCGTAGCCCTGCCGCAGGTGCACGACGAGCGCGGTGGTCCGCAGCGCGGCCGCGTCGAGCGTGCCCCCGCAGCACGTGGTCAGGACGCGATCGAGGTCGCTGAGGCCGAGCCCGGTCCACCTGGCCAGCCGGACGATCCGGCTGATCCGGTCATACCAGCCGGAGGTGGCCCCCTGCAGTCGCGTGCCGTCCGGCGACATGGTGACCGGCTCGCTGCCCTGGTTGACGTACGAGTCCTTGGGCGGCCGTACGAGGTCTTCCGGCTCGCCCAGCAGTTCCCGTAACTCCAGCGCCGACAGGCCCGTCACCTGCTTGAACCTCTCCACCTCCGCGAGCGAGGCCAGCTGATCCTCCGGTGCGAGCCCGTAGAACGCCTTGATCCGCGCCTCGTCCGCCGTCGACGTCAGATGCGTGACGGCCTCCGCGGACAACCCGAGGAACAGCCGGGCCACCGTGTCGGCGTCGGCCACCGGAGCGAAGATCCGGTAGAGCTCGTCCGGTCCGGTCCTGAGGTGCCGGAGGTAGGTCTTGAACCGCTCCTCCTCCAGCGAGAACGGCATTCCGAACGGGTGCTGCAGCCGCTGCCGCATGCGCTCGTACGGCTGGTCCCCGGCGAGCCTCTCCAGCAGCTCGATGACGATGTCCAGGTAAGGAGACTCGCCGAAGGTGTTCTCCCCGTCCAGGAGGACCCTCTTCAGGTCGGCGCGCCGGTCGTCGCCGAGCAGCGACGGCTGCTCCAGAACGGTCTCGAGCAGCCCCAGGAGATCCGCGAGATAGGCCCCCGGCGAGTAGACCGTCCTGGCCTCGTCCTCCTGCCGGCGATCGAGATCCGTGCCGTCGAACAGTTCCTCGTAGCTCGGGAGCGGCTCGTTGCCCGCCATGCGTCCCCCTCAGAGAAGCCTGTGTAATCCGGACCGACCCCACAGAGCGGTCCACGCCCCCCCAGATACAAGCTCAGAAACGGCGCCACGAATACGGCGACCGAGCCACCTGTCCTCATCCGGCCAGAGGCGGAAGGTGATGTTGCATCTGGCGCCGACGTGCTGGACCAGAGAAGCGCGCTACGAATGTGGCGGACAGGGAAGCTTTGCACGCCCGGCCAAAAGGTGGACGATCGGTCGGTCGTCCGGCGAGGGGGAGCCTTGAGAAGAACGGCTGGGGGGTCATGAAAAAGACAGGGCCGAGCAGCGGCACGAGCAAGAACAAGCGGCAGCGCAGGCGTACGATCGCCGGACCAGAGAAGATCGAGCCTGGCATATCGGATATGTCTGACGTGCCGCCCATCACGAAGCGTGACGTGTCCGTTGCCTCCGCACCGGTCTCCACATCAACGCCGCCGGGCTGGCAGGAGTTCACCGAGAAGCCCGACCCGGCCACCGCCGAGGTGGTGGCGAAGGCGCTGCAGGACACCACGTTCTCCGTGCAGCGCATGGCCGGGATGCTGGCCCAGCGCTCGGCGTATGAGCGCAGCACGATGTCCCGGCTCATCGTGGCGAAGCTCAGAGGCGACCTCGCCCTCGACTTCCTGAAGGCGACCGCCGGGGTTCGTCTCGTCAAGCCCAGGACGCCGCAGAAGCAGGTGCCGCAGCCTGAGTACGGTCGCGCGCCGGGCCGCGACCAATCGCTCGAGGCGCTCGACCTCGCCGCGCAGGGCAAGGGCGCCGTCGACCTGGTCGAGCTCGCGAAGCGCACCGACGACGCGGACGACGCCTCGTCGATGGCCTACCTCAAAAGGGTGTTGGAGGACGTCAAGTCAATCAGCAGCAGCACGACGCCGTACTCGCAGGAGCGCCGCACGGCGCTCGGGCGGGTGGCGGTCGCCGGGCAGGCGCACATCGTCGAGCAGGTGGGCTTCCGTACAGCGAGCAGCAAGCGCGCCGGCCAGAGTAACCTGTCGACCCAGCACGACCTCGTGTCCAGCTACTGGCGCACGTCCTTCGACGAAGCCCTGCAGAAATTCGTGAAGAAGCTGCAGGCGGACGGCAAGCTGAAAGAGGGCGACAAGCTGGTCAACAGCCCGCGCGTGCTGCGCAAGCTCGAGATGGTACTGGACCCGAAGGTGCTGGCCAAGCTCGAGATCCGGCCACTCAAGGGGGAGACGGGCATCAGCGTGCTGAGGGGCGCCACCGACTCCTCCTTGCCCTGGAAGGAGATCCTGGAGGGGATCGGCGCGACGCCGTCGGCGTACCAGCTCTACGAGCTCATGGACGCGGACCAACCCCCGCCTCGGCCGAAATCCGCCGTCGACACGCACGCCGACCTCGCGCAGCTCATCACGTCCAGCGCGTTCTCCCGCCTGCAGGACATCGCGCGCGGCAAGGGGGAGCTGGCGCCGGTGTGCGCCATGGTTGAGCACCTCATGCTCGGCCTCACCGACAAACATGGCCCGGAGCGCAAAGACGCGCTGACCGCCGACGCTCTGCGCTCGCTGAGTCGGCTACTCGACATCGTCGTCGAGGATCCGAACCCGTCGACGGCGTTGCGCGCGGTTGATCTCATGATGGACGAGATCGCCGTCGTGCTCGCCGTGGCCAAGAACTACAAACGTGTTGACTATTGGAAGACGATGCACGACGTCCTGCTGAAGCGGGCGCCGAGCATCGCGCCGAACGTCGGCAGGGAGATCGAGCTCAACAGCCACCTCATGACCAGCGGCATGGACGCGCTCGGGACGGCGCTGTACATCGCGCTGTCGGCGCGGGGCAGCGGCCAGGTCTCGCGTGCCACCGAGAAGGTCGACTACTTCGAGACCGGGATGCTGCTCGGCAAGCTCAAGAAGGGGGAGACGGCGAAGCTGCGCAAGAATGTCGTGGTCGCGGCGCTGAACCCGAGCACGCCCTTCGAGTCGTCACCGGCGAAGAACCTCGTGGCAGGCGTGCTCGAGGGGCTGAAGGCACGCAAGCCGGATGACCCGCCGTTCGCGCTGATACTCGACACCACCGTCGAGGACGGGCTCGACCTGTCCACCGGCCGGACCCGGCTCGACGAGGTGCTCAACGGCCTGAAGGGCGCCATCGCCGACGGCAGCCTCGAGGTCTTCCTGTGCAAGAGCTTCCAGAAGTACGCCTCCTTCGGCACCGGCAAGGTCGCCGCCGGCGACCTCACGGTGTTGTCGAAGCAGGACAACTACGCATCCCACAGCCCGCAGGTAGAGGCGCGGCTGCAGGAGCTCGACCTCGATCTCGCCCGGCATGACGAGGGCCAGCTCGTGATCCACATGCTCAAGCACGGCAATCAAGACGAGCAGGCGCTGATGCGCAGCGCCGCCGGTAACGCCGAGTTCGTGAACCAGTTCTGCTGGCCGGTCACGCATACGGACCTGGGGTCTCCGTACGTGGACGGCATCCCCCTGCTCCTGCGCTCGAAGCCCGGAGGCGAGATCGCCGAGCTGTTCCAGAAGCTCGCCCTGGTCGATTGGCGCGGCAGCTTCTCGTTCCTGCGGACGTCGTTCGTCGACCTGATCCCGGGGCCGTGGGGAGCGACAGATCAACGAGAGGACTGGTACACGCGCATCAACACCGGCCACGAGTCGAAGCAGACGATGGTCGAGTACTTCTACGCGTTCGGCCACCTGGCGACCGGCATGCCCCCTGGCGCGAAGAAGCCGACGAAGCAGGTCGATCTCAACCGCCTGCGCATGGAGGACGTGAAGGAGCACTGGGACGCACTGCGCGGCGTCACAGACGAGCACGATGCCGACATCGCGCGGTACCGGGACAACATCATGGCCTCGTACTGCGCGTTCGCGTGCCAGAACGTGCTGTACAAGCCGGACGTGTTGCCGATGCTCGTCGCGTTCTTCGCGACGCCGACGACCGGCGTCTCGATCGAGATCCGGCGCTATCTCGCCGGCGAGCTGCTCTCGCGGGCGAATTTCTTGAAATCCCTCGATACCGCCACCCTCGCGGCGCTGTGTCGCGCGGCGGAGGTCCTTCCCAGCTGGTCGATGAAGCCCTTCGCCCAGGGACTCAAGGACAAGCTCAAGCTCGACGGCGATTCGAAGGAGGAGCAGCGGCTGCGAGATCTCATCGAACGAGCCCGCAAAGCCTGAGGTCGGCGGGCGATCAGCCGGACGATCACGGTACCCGGGCCCCGGACGCCGCGCCTACCCAGACCGCGGCGTCCCGGGCCGGAGCCGGCGGCCAAGGGGCCGGGCCCGGAGCCCAGCGCGCGCTGGACCCGTCGTCGCCAACGGTGACGACGACCTCGTCATCCTCGCCACGAACCGTCACTCGCACTGCCGTGCCTCCATGTCGCTGCGCGTTGTCCAGCAGATTGGCCGAGCAAGCGGCAAGGTCGCCGACCATGCCATCCACGATCAAGCCATGCTCCAGGTTCCCTTCCTTGTGCCCGGCTTCATGATCGGCGGCATCCTGCTCCCACGGCCGCCGGGTCCGCCGGACGGCGGGCTCATATCATGAAGGGGTGGTGCCACGAGCATCGTCGCAGGTGGTGGGCAATCTTCCTCCTGACGCGATGGAGATCGTCGGCCGCAGGAGGGAACTGTCTGAGGCCAGGCAGCTGCTGTCGGACACCCGCCTGGTCACGCTGACCGGGCCTGGCGGCGTGGGCAAGACCAGACTGGGTTTGCGGGTCGCCGCGCAGGCGCGGCGCGCGTTCCCGGACGGGGTATGGCTGGTGGAGCTCGGCCCTTTGCAGGACATCACCCTCCTGGCGCGGACGGTGGCTGTGAGCTTGGGGTTGTGTGACCAGTCGGCCGGGCCATCGGCGGAAACGCTGGCGAACTATCTACGCGACAAGCGACTGCTGCTGGTTCTGGACAACTGCGAGCATCTCCTGGACGCCTGCGCGAACCTGGCGAACATGCTCCTTTCCAGTGCTGAGCAGGTGCGAATTCTGGCCACCAGCCGCGAGCCCCTCGGCGTGGCCGGCGAAACGCTGCTCGCGGTGCCGCCGCTGTCGGTGCCCGAACCCGGCTGGCGTGGCACAGTTGGCGAGGCGACGACCTGCGAGTCCGTCAGGATGTTCATCGAGCGCGCGCAGATGGTGATGCCGGGTTTCACGATCAGTGCCGAAAACAGCGCGACGGTGGTGCGGCTGTGCCAACGTCTCGAAGGCATACCGCTGGCGATCCAGCTGGCCGCGGTGTGGCTCCGGGCGCTGTCTCCGGAGCAGGTCCTCGAACGGCTGGATGACCGCTACCGCTTGCTGACCCGGGGTTTCCGTACGGCTCTGCCCCGCCACCAGACGTTGCGCGCCGCCATGGACTGGAGTTTCGATCTGTGCTCGTGTCAGGAACAGACCCTGTGGGCACGCTTGTCGGTGTTCGCCGGCGGGTTCGACCTGGACGCGGCGCAGCGGATCTGCGCCGGCGACCCGTTCGCCGCGGACGACGTGTTCGAACTCGTCGCCGCGCTGATCGACAAGTCGATAGTGGTCCGCGAAGACCACGGCGCCCGTACGCGGTACCGGCTTCTGGAGACCGTTCGCCAGTACGGTCATGAACGGCTCGTCGAGTCCGGTACGGAAGCTGAACTTCGCCGTCGTCACCGTGACTGTTTCCAGCATCTGGTCGAGGAGGCCGACGCCGCCTGGTTCAGCCCACGCCAGGGCGAATGGCTCAGCAGGATTCGCCTGGAGTTGGCCAACATCCGGGTCGCTCTGGATTTCTGTCTCACCGTCCCCGGCGAAGCGGGGGCCGCTTTGCGCATGTGCGCCGGCCTGTACGAGTACTGGGTCTTCCACGGGGCGCACAGCGAGGCCCGTCACTGGCTTGACCAGGCGCTTCGTCAGGAGAGTGAGCCGAGCCCGGACAGGTTCGACGCGCTCGTGGTTTATGCCACGATCGCGCTCCTGCAGGGCGATGCGGCCGCGGCCCTGCCGTTGCTGGACGAGTGTCGCGACCACGCCCGCCTGATCGGAGACGGGCGCGCGGATGCGCTCACCATGTGTCTTTCCGGGCTGGCCGCGTTCCTCCAAGGAGATCTCCCGGCCGCGGTCCCGTTGTTGGAGGGGACGCTGAACCGTTTCGGTGAAGACCACGACGGTCCCGCCCACCGCGGCGATCGAAACGACGCCTTCCTGGCCTCTGTCTATCTCTCCTTCGCCGCGACCTTCCTCGAAAATCCACGCGCCCGCGCTTTCGCCGAGAGCTGCCGGAAGACCGCGAAGGCGGCAGGCGCGGAATGGGCCCTGTCGTGGGGGGCATGGGTCGTGGGTCTCGAACGATGGCGAGCAGGGGACGTCCAGCAAGCCACGAGCCTCTTCCAGGAAGCCCTGTCACGGCAGTACGCCTTGGACGACCGGTGGGGGCCGGCCTGGGTTCTGGAAGCGCTGGCCTGGGTCACGGCCGCCGACGGCCGCGCCGCCGAACGCGCGGCCTTCCTGTTCGGCGTCGCCGAGAAGCTCCGGCGGTTGATAGGAGTGTCGCTTTCCGGCTTCCAGCCCTTCGCTGTCGCGCACGATCGGTGCGCGGCCGACCTACGCGAATCTCTGGGCGACAACGGGTACGAGACAGCCTTCCAGCGCGGCCTGAATCTCGATTTCCACGACGCCATCGCCCACGCGCTCGGTAAACGCTTGCTGCCCGAACAGGCCGCGCGGGCGAATCCCCCTGCTTCCTCCGTACTGACATCCCGGGAAAGGCAGGTCGCCGAACTCGTCGCGGAAGGCATGAGCAACAAGGACATAGCCGCCCGCCTGGTCATCTCCCAGCGCACCGCCGAAGGACATGTCGAGCACATATTGACCAAGCTCGGATTCACCTCACGCGCGCAGATAGCAGCATGGACGCGGGAGGAGGGCGGAGCCGGCCCATAGCAGACGCGTGTGCGATTCGCGCCTCCGTTGCAGGCGGCGAACAGCGCGCCGACGCGTTCGATCAGCAGCTGCTTTGGTCCCCTTGACGGGCGCCACCGCCAGCACCCCGGCCATCCAGCGCTTGGCCGCCACGGTCATCGCGACGCCGCCCACTGCTCGAAGGTGATCTTCCCGTCGCGGAAGTCGCCGGCCGGCAGCACGCCACCGTTCGCCACGTCGATCACGACGTCCACACCGCGCAGCGCGTCGTCGAGACCGGCCCTCGTCATCAGGTCGATGCCGCCCGCCCGGGAGATCACCACGACCTCGTGGCCCTGCTCGTGCGCCCGCTCGACCACCAGCTTGCCCACCCAGCCGACGAGGGGCTGAATGCGACGGCTCGTGGCCGCTACCGGACGAGACCGTGAAACCCGAACTCACAACCGCCCAATGGCTACTCACGATCGACGTCCTCGAACGCTGAGCCGCAACCGTTGACCGCACCGGACGTCACGATAAAGCTGATCAAGAACGCGAGCGCCGAGAGCTGATCAACTCTCGGCTTCAAGCGCACGGCGTTCAGCCTCACTGAGGCCCCGCAACATGCTCGCCAACGGGAGGAGCCAAGGCGATGAAGCAAGTGCCGCTCCCCGACAGGGTGGTATTCGTTGATTGGCACGGTGTGCTGTCCTGCGACCCCTTCTGGGCGTCCATCCTGGAAAACGCCCGGCATCCGCTTCACTTACAACTCGTGAAGGGCCTTGCGCCGATCTTCACTGGCGAAGGGGCCCACGCCTGGATGAAGGGTCAGGTGTCCTCCGCTCAGGTGATCGCGAGCATGGGCATCAAGCTGGACCGCCGGTTCCGCGACGACTTCCTCCAGCGCCGGCTACTGGCCGACTGCGCCCGGATGAGGGTCAACGTCCCGTTGTTCGAGATGCTCCGCGAGGTCAAGACGAGTGCCTCGATCGTCGTGTCCACCGACAACGCGGACTGCTTCGCCGACACTTTCCGGCGGGTACGCAAGACCCGGCGCCCGGCAGGCCACCGTCCGGCGGCGACGTTGGCCGAGTGGGCGTTCGTCTGCGACGACATGATCTGTTCCAGCGACGTCGCAGTACTCAAGAGCGAAGGTGTCGTCGGGTTCTTCGGGCCTTGGCTGAGCCGGCACGGCATGACCTTCCAAGACGCGCTGCTCATTGACGACTCAGCGAACAACTGCGCCGCCTTCCGGCAGCAGGGAGGGACCGCGCTGCACTGGCGAATGGGCGCCGACGACATCACCGAGGCCGCAACCGCGCTGAGCCGATGGCGCGACGCACCTGCCGCATCCGAACTTTCCTGCGCTGCCGCCCGCAATGAGGAGAAAGGATAGAGACACCCGTCTGGAGGCTCCGCCGGCAACTTTCGGCCAGAATATTTCGAAGGCTGGAGCTGTAGCCCTCAACCCACGCACGCTCATGACACTTGAGCTTCGGCTGGGTACTGCCGACTTCGATGACGCGAATGCCGGTATTTCGCCACCCGTCGAAATGACAGTGCCCATTGCCGGACCGTGGGGCCGCTTCGGTGTCCGGCCCAAGACCTCGCCGGTGGCCGCTGAACGCATGGACATGGTATGTGGAGATTCCGGCGCGACCTCGAACCATCGATCGTGTAACGGCGTCCAAACAAGATCACAGCATCAGAAAGGGCTCACGTGATCAACTGGTTGAACGGCACCTTCGGGGCCGGCAAGACGGTGACCTCCAACCAACCGATGTCCCTGCTTCCCAGCGCTCGCCTCTTCGACCCCGAAACGGTGGGCCGCCACTTGCGGCATGTCATCAACGAGGAGATCGACGGCTTCCAGAACGGGCCGGCCCAGGCATGGTGAACCGCAGGCGCGCCGCCCGCACCACGCAGCGAATCGACGTGACCCGCCTTCCCGAAGACGTCGTGGCGCTCATCGATGCCCTCGAGCCTGGTGAGAGTCTGGTCGTCACGCGTGACGGCGGGTCGATCGCGGCGATCTCCAGCACTGTCGACGTGGTCCAAGGGGCCATCGTCGATCGTGATGCGCCGGATGACGCGAACGATCAAGCGCCAACGAACTACGAGAACGTGACAGTCGTGGCTACCGCGATGGAGCTGTCGGCCGCGGCTCGGCTGGCGCTGTCCACCCAACTCGGAACGGACTATGTCGTGCTCGACATGCACGCAGCTCCCAAAACAGCCGATGTGCTGCTGATACCACCAGGAAGCCCGCAACTGGTCGCAGCGCTCCGATCGATGTTCCCCGAAGCTCGGGTCATCATCACCGAAATCGAGGACCACGAACTCGGAGTTCAGTATCACGGCCCGGTTCGACGGCTGCTTGACGCCGGCGCCGATGCGTATCTACCTCCGGCGAGCCTCCCACACCTGGCCAGGCAGCTTGACTACACGCTGAATCAAGGGCGTGAGATCGCCGGTGGCGCCGCCACGCCACTCCAGATCGCGCCGGCCGTGGAGTCAGCAGGTCCAGACGACGAATGACGCCTCGGGCATCCCTTCGGCCGGGCAGGTGCGCATTGACGCCACGGGCGCGGGCGAGTGCGGCAGCCCCAGACAATGATCCCGTGTTCTACGATCATGAGCCTATGAGGCAATTGCGCACACTATCTGCCACAGAAATCCCATCGGAACGACTCCTGCTTCGCAAAGCGCACGAGACCGACCGAGAAGGATTCATCGAGCTCTTTACCGATCCCGAGGTTCAGGCATACATCGGTGGGCCCCAGCCTCGGAGTGACGTCGAGCAGCGCTTCGATGCAGTCGGCACCGCCAACGCGACAACCAGGCCTGGCAATTACGTTATCGCGGACAACGCGACGAACCGACTTATCGGACTGTTGATGCTCGCCCGCCGGTCGAACGATCGCCCCGGGCGTGTCACCGAGGACGGCGAGGAACTGGAACTGGGCTATGTACTGCGGCGCAGTGCCTGGGGCGCGGGGTTCGCATTCGAGGCCGCAACGGTCGCGTTGCGCGCTGCGGCTGACGAACTCCCCGACCAGCCGGTCTTGGCCGTGACCCAGACCGCGAACAAGCGATCTCTGAAACTCGCCGCCCGCCTTGGCTTCCGCCCCATCAGCACGTTCGAGGAGTTCGACGCTGAGCAGACGCTCTGCATGGCTCAACTGTCCATGTTCCGAAGCTGACCTCAGATCCAACACAGCACCTTGCGGCACGCCCCCCGCCAGGTACGCGCGGCCCGGCCGAAGAGTCCCAATCTGACAGTGGCCAGGTCAGATGTCAGTACGGCACACGAGCCGTCAGTGGACTTGCCCGGTGGGCCATCGGGAATGGCAGTAGGCGCGTGCACGTGTCCGGTCCCAGCAAAGGTGGCAGCTTCTCAGCGATCCGCGCGGTCGCCACGGCAGACGGTGTGTCCGGATCTGTCGATGTAAGCGCATTCGATCTTTCCTGAAATCGGTGGTCGGTTTCGTTGAGGGGCGCGTTCACGGACCACACTGGTCGCAATGGACGTCTTGGGGCGGTTCGTTAGTGATCAGCGTGTGGAGCCAGTCGACCAGGCGGACGCCCTTCACCTTGATCTCATAGAATTTGTCGGGCTCGAAGATCTGGTGGTCGGCGCCGGGTGCGGTGTAGCTGTGCAGGGACACCCCGGCGGCCTCGACCGCCGTCTCGTTGCCGTCGATCTCGGCGAGGAGGTCCGGCGGATTCCCGTCCAGCCACTGGGTCAGCTCCGAAGTCGCGTTCGGGTCGTAGGCGAAGTCGAAACGGGCCAGCACGAGGTGGGGATTGTGCCGAGCAGCCTGGGTCCAGAACCGGGGGACGCCCCAGTCGCGGACGGTAAGCCCGTTGACCGCCCAGTCGGGCATGGTGTCGTAGGCGCCCCACCGGGCATCGAGGATTTCGGCGTTGAAATCGGGGTTGTTCGGCCAAGCGCCGGACTGGGCGCCGAACACGATGACCTTGGCGTTGGGGAGCCGGTCGGCGACGAGGCCGCCGTAGATGGGGGCGGCGACCGACCCTGCGGTCTTGCCGATGACGACAACCTGCTCGGCGTTGGGGTAGTGCTCGGAGAGGTGGTTGAGCGCCGCCGTACCGTTGACGTAGCCGCGGTGCTCGACGGTCAACTCCGGCGAGTACTTCTGGGAGACGTTGCCCAGGTGCGCATCACCGGTGCAGGAGCTCACATAGAGGAATGAGTAATCGGCGAACGGGTTGTCCGCCCGAGTGGTGTCGAACATTCCGCTTCGGTTCTCCGGCTCCACGACCGCGAGGTTGTTGGCGTAGAAGTCGTTCCCGGCGCGGTCGCGGGTGAAGGCACACATCTTCGCGTCCCAGCAGACGCCTCCGCCGTTCAGGAAGAACACGACCTTGGTCGGATCGGCCCGCCGCTCCCAGAAGTTGAACCGGCTGCCATCGGCGCAGTGGCAATCGCCTGCCGGTACGACCCGGTCCCACGCCATTTCCTTGCGGGTGCTGCTCAGGCAGGCGCTGCTGCCGGCCAGCACGAGGGCCAGAGCGGCCAGCAGGAGCAGAGGTGTTCTGTGCACACGGTCGTGGCGAGGACGGCCGCCGACGTCGCGGGAGATGTTCGTCATGGGTCACAGGCTGCGCGGTACCGCAATGGCCGCGCACCTGCCCGTGGTCATGTTCCGAACCCTGACCTTCGACGGGTTCCGGGCGGCGGCGCCGAAGCTTAAGGTGTCGCCTGGTATGAAAATTCACATGGCGGCCCTATGGGGCGCCTTACGCAGCTCGCGCGTCCAGGATGCCGGCCTCGGCGCCCTGCTGCTTGCCGGCACGTGGGCGGTCAATGGTGCCGCCGCGACTCCGGAGACCAGCGCTTTGTTCGCCGAAGCGGTTTGGCTGCGGGAGCCGCCGGCCCGGTGGGTCTTGATCGGGGTCTGCATCGCCGCCGTGGCGGTGCGCCGCAGGTGGCCGATTCCGGCGCTCGCCGCGGCATCGCTCGCCGCCGTGGCACAGATGGCGCTGGCGGCAGCACCAGTGCCCGCCGACCTGGCCGTTCCGATCATCCTCTACACGATCGCCGCGCAGCGGCGGCGCGAGGTGTCGCTCGCACTGCTCGGTGCCGCCCTGGCCGTGGCGACGGCATGGTCGGCGTACGTGGCCCTCGACGGCAAGACCGACGGCTGGCGCCATGAAGGGCGGCCCTTCGGCGTCGGCGGACAGGAGCGCACGCCGGAGGCTCCTGCCAGGCCACCGCAGGGAGCGCCCGACGGACCGCGGCAGGGCGGCCAGGGATTCACGACGTTGGGAGCGACGGACTGGGGCGGGATCCCCGTCCTCGGCTCCCTGCTGGTCGTCGCCTGGGCGATCGGCTGGGGCATCCGCAGCCGCCGCGCTTACCTCGGCGAGCTCGAGGCGAGGGCACGAGACCTGGAGCGCGAGCGCGACCAGCAGGCCGCGCTGGCAGTGGCTGCCGAGCGGGCCAGGCTGACCCGCGAGCTGCACGACGTGGTGGCGCACGGCCTGGCCGTCATCGTGATGCAGGCGCAGGGCGGCGCCGCGGCATTCGCCAAGCGGCCCGCAGACACCCTCTCCGCGCTGGACACCATCGTTGCGACAGGCCGCGCCTCGCTCGCCGACATCCGTCACGTGCTGTCCGCGTCCGGGCAGATCGACGACCCTGCGCGGCCGGTGCCGGGCCTGGCGCAGCTGCCCCGCCTCATCGACCAGGTACAACAGGCAGGCACCCCGGTCCAGCTGCACATCAACGGATCGCCACGGCCGCTGCCCACCGGCGTGGACGTCTCGTCATACCGGATCGTCCAGGAGGCGCTGACCAACACGATGAAGCATGCCGGGTCGGGAGCCTGCGCCCAGATCGTGGTGACCTATACAAGCGAGGAGTTGCGGATCGATGCCAGCGACAACGGCACCGGCGAGTCGGCCTCTGGCGGGACCGGCAACGGACTGAGGGGCATGCGGGAACGCGCGGCACTACTGGGCGGCGAGGTGGCGTCCGGCCCGGGGCCGGACGGCGGTTATGTCGTGCGGGCCCGCATCCCCCTTGATCTGGGAGAGACCGCATGATCCGGGTGCTGCTGGTCGACGACCAGGCCCTGCTCCGCGCCGGTCTGCGGATGATCCTCGAAAACGCCGAGGACATGGACGTCGTCGGGGAGGCCGACGACGGCGCCACGGCCACCGCCCTGGCGGTTGAAACGACGCCCGACGTCATCCTGATGGACATCCGGATGCCGGACGTCGACGGGCTGGAGGCCACTCGTCGCATTCGCGCGTCGCTTCCGGACGGACCGCGCATCCTGATCCTCACCACCTTCGATCTCGACGAGTACGTGTACTCCGCGCTGCGGGCCGGCGCCAGCGGGTTCCTGCTCAAGGACACCCTCGCCGCCGATCTGCTGTCCGGGATCCGCGTGGTGGCCAGGGGCGACGCCATCGTCGCGCCACCGGTCACCCGGCGGCTGATCGAACGCCACATCGGCACGTCCGGCGACCCGCTGCCCCGTACCGAGGCTGAGCTTCGCGTCCTCACCGAGCGAGAACGCGAGGTGCTCGAACTGATCGCCCGAGGCCTGTCCAACGCCGAGATCGCCGGCCGTCTCTTCCTCACCGAGGGAACCGTGAAGGGCCACGTCAGCCGCGTCCTGGCAAAGCTCGGTCTGCGGGACCGGGTGCAGGCCGTGATCTTCTCCTACGAGTGCGGCCTGGTCCGCGCCGGCGCGTGACGATCCACCGTGCCGACGTTACCGGTATGCAAAAGGTGTCTGGACCCGGACGACTTCACCGGCGGAGGAAGGTCGGGGCCAGCGCGTGCGCCAGACGCCTCTTCCAGACGTGCGCCTGACCCTGGACCTGCGGATACTCGACCTGGAACTCCTCCCAGTCCACGTCCCAGCGCCGAATCGTGTCCAGGTCGAACTCCGCTGCCTCCCGCTCGCCCAGCGCCTCCTCCAGAACCTGCCGGAGCAGCTCATCGGGCAGCGTGACGCGCTCGGCCAGCAGTACGGCGTCGTAGAGGTCCTTGCCCTGAGCCCATATGTCGGAGGCCAGCCAGAGGATCTTCCAGGCCAGAGAGAGCTCGGGGGTGGCGGCCTGGACGAGGGTCGGCTCGCCGCCACCCGCCCGCGGGATCAGCGCCGTGACAGGTGGGACCGGCAGCCGCTCGTTGAAGACGAAGTCGAGCTGAACGGTCCCTGACGGCAGGTCCGCGGCGTGCCAGGTGAACACCAGACGCTGCCCCGGTGTGCGGTCGTAGGTCCAGATGTCATCGACGCGGATGCCGGTGGCCTCGACGGCCACCGTGCCGGACGCGTCCGGATTGTCCGCCACGGCGCCGATGAGCCCCTTGAACATCTCCGCCGTGAACGAGCTCTCGAGTTCGACGTCATGCGGCACCACCACCCAGTCGAGGTCGCCCGGATCCCGGGCCTCGGCCCCGATCCACGCCTCCAGCAGCAGGCTGCCGCGCAGCACGAGGTTCTCCGACCAGGGCGAGCCCGCGACGATGCCGACCAGGTGGTCGATCGCCTCCCGCCGCGCCCGCCGCCAGCGCCGCCCGGTCTCCTCGTCCTCGAAGGCCGGCTCTCCGGCACGGAAGGCGTAGGTGAACTGCTTCAACGCTGGATCGAAGATCCGCGGCTGGCGGACGCCGTCACCGCGCGTGAGAGGCAGGTACGTCACCGGGACGTCAGGAGATTCCTCCGCCGGCATGTCGTACCGGTCGGACACGGGCTGCTTCTTCTGCTTCCGCCGCGACGTCATCGCTCCTCGATCCAGCCGTTGTCGATGCCGGGGTTGTCGTCGTGCACCACAAACTCCTGCTCGGTCTCGAGCACCGCGAAGTCGGCCGACCTCAGCTCCGCCACAAGTGCGTCGAACCGCCGTGTTGCCTCGGGCAGGCCGACGTTCCTGCAGCGCTGCGTCACGAACCGCTCATAGGAGCCGTCGCCGCGCAGCCGCCTGGCGTTTCGCGACACGTGCGCCGAATGCCGTCCGGCGATCGCGGCCAGGGCTGCCGGGTCATCGCCGACCGCCACCTTGGCGTGGTGCTCGAAATAGCACGCGGCCAGCGCGGCCGCCGCCTTGTCGCTCGCCGGCACGTCATCGTTCCACGGCGCGGCCTCGATCTTGACCCGGACGACGTCGAAGCCCGCCTCACGCAGCCGCGCCACGCTGAGCGCGGCGGCGGCCCGCTGGCCGGTCAGGGTGCCGCGGCCGGTGAAGGTGAGCATGGGCTGGGAGGGGACCTCGCCGCGGGCGAGCACGATGTGGGTGAGTTTTCCGCCGTTGCGGGCCGCCCAGGGGGCCAGGCGCTCGAATGCGGTGCCGGCCGCGACGGTCACATGGATGTCGAAGACACCTGCGAACTCCAGGCCGGACGGCGATCGTTTCCCCATGACCGCACATCGTTCCATCGGACGACGCCCGGTTCGACCAGTTTTCTCCTCGGCCGCCGCAGCGAGCACGGGGATCACGGTGTCTCGAATGACACCGTGCCGGCGCCAGACAGCCCGGCCGGTGACGATCAACGTCGTCACCGGCCGGGCGCGTGAAGGAGGTGCTAGGGGCTTTACTGCGGGGCGTCGAAGTTCCACTGGGCGCTGGCGCCCGGGCCCACGACAAGGGTCGAACGTCCGATCCGCTCCTCATGCCGAGTCGCCACGGACTGGTTGAGCGACATGGCGACCTGCTTCAGGCCCGCCTGCTCACGCGCAACGGAGTCGAGCTGGATGGTGGTGCCGCCGCCGGACGCGATGGCGCCGCCCCCGGTGATCGCGACCTCGAACCCGCCGGCTCGCAGCACCGGCACCGCGTTGGCCAGGTCTCGTTCGGGGACGCCGATGCGGATGTAGGTAATGTCTCGCATCAGATGGTCCTGGTAGGCGTCGGGCAGGTAGCGTTCCCGGCTGACGTCACCGGTGTAGCTCTCCGGCTCGGTCTGGCTGCGCGGGTCGGCGAAGTACTCCGGGAAGTACTCCATCGCCCACGGGTCGAAGGCTTCGTACTGGGCGGAGGTGGTGCGGATGGTGTCGAACCACGGGATCGGGACGCCATCGCCGAAGTCACGCGTCTGGCGGTATGTGGCCGGGTCGGAGATGCCCTGGGCTTTGAGCTGCTCGGTCACCTTGGCCAGGTCGCCGGCGCGCTCGGTTGAGACGGCCAGCCCGGCGGAGCCGAAGAGGGCGTCCTGGCCGGGCAGGTCGCCCTCGCCGAACAGCTCGATGTAGGTCTCGCGGCCCTTGAGGTAGCGGCCCTTCCAGGTCAGCCCGCCACCGGTCGTGGTGCGGACCTCGAAGTTGGCGAACTCGCGCAGGTAGGCGGAGTTCTCGACGGCGTCCGCGGTCGCGCGGTCCACCACGCTGTAGGCGTGGTTGTAGAACAGCAACTGCTTCTGGGACGACACGCGGGCCTCTTCGGCCTGGGCCGTTCCCACACCCCCCGCGATCGCGACGGCGCAGGTCGCGGTGAGAACGGTGATCATCCGTAATGTCCGGCGAATCAGCATGGAAGTGATCTTAAAGCGAGGATGATCACCTTCACTATCGTTTTGACAAGACCCATATCGCCAATGTGGCGACCCTATACCGGCGATGTGGCGAGCCCGTCACGTCCGCTCCGGCCGGTCCGACGACGGGCTCCAGCCGCCGGACGAGATCGTGAAGCCCAGACTCACGATCGCCCGATGGCTTCTCGCGGCCGACGTCCCCGAACGCTGGGCTGCGAGCGGTGACCGGGTGGGACATCACCCCTGAGCCAGTCCCACTGTCACCAGGCTCCCGGCAATGGCGGGCGGCCGGCATGGGGGTCAGGTCGCAGATGTCGTGAGCGTTTTGATGGTGAAGTCGATCGCCGTGGCGAGCCGCCCGGGATCGTGTCCGGCGCGTTCGCGTACGCGCAGTCCGAGCACCGTCGTGAACAGCAGCTCCACTGCGGCCTCGACGTCCAATGTGGCGGGCAGGTCGCCGTCGCGGATGCCGCGGCGCAGCAGTGACGCCAGCGTTCTCCTGGTGACGTCGAACGCGGCCTCGGTCCTCTGCTGGACCTCGGGGTCGGTGGTGCCGAGCTCGGCAGCCGTATTGACCACGAAACAGCCGCGACCGGCCTCGTGGCTGATCATCCAGATCAGCCACTCCCGCAGGATCTCGAGGCTGGGACCGGGAGCGCTGAGCTGCTCTTCGGCTTGCGTGGACTCGGTCGCCCGATAGTGGTCCAGCGTCCGCAAGAACAGGGTGTGCTTGTCGTTGAAGGTGCGATACAGGCTGCTCTGCTTGAGCTTGAGCTCGGCGCCCAGATCACGGACGGACGTGGCGTTGTAGCCGCGATGCCAGAACAGGCGGGTCGCCTTGGCGATCACGTCTTGCTCGTCGAACTCCCTGGGCCGCGCCATGGTCACCACTCTACCAAGATTGTGGAGCGATCGTTCCCGTATTAAGGTGTGCCGTCATATGGGAGCGACCGCTCCCGAATGAGAGAGAGGAGATCCGACATGACGGCAACGGACCCTGCGATGACCGGGCGAGACGCGTCAGCGAGGAATCATTGGGTCGCGGTGTCCGCCGTGGCCTTTGGCACATTTCTCCTGGTGACGGCCGAGCAGCTGCCCATCGGGCTGCTCAACCCCGTCGGATCGGCGCTGTCGGTTTCTGCGGGCGCGGCGGGGTTGATGGTCACGGTCCCCAGCATCGTCGCCGCCGTCGCGGCGCCGGTGGTCCCGGTGCTCGTCGGCAGGATGGACCGCAGGCTCTTGCTCGTCGCCTTGATGGGGCTCATGACGGTCGCCAACCTGGCCTCCGCCCTGGCCCCGGACTATCCGCTCCTGGTCGCCGCCCGCGTGCTGGTCGGGGTGGCGATCGGCGGGTTCTGGGCCATCGCCGGCGGTCTGGCCGTCCGGCTCGTCCCCGCCCCGCTCGTGCCGCGGGCCACAGCGATCATCTTCGGCGGCGTCGGGGCCGCGAACGTCTTCGGCGTTCCCATCGGCACGATGATCGGCGGGCTGGCGAGCTGGCGGATCGCGTTCGGCGCGCTGAGTGCCCTCGCGCTGGTCGTCCTGGTCGCGTTGCTGGCCGTGCTGCCGCCGTTGACCGCTGCTCAGCCCGTCGGCCTGTGGCGGCTCGCCGACCAGTTCCGTAACCAGGGCGTCCGGGTCGGCATCCTGGCGACCTTCCTGATCGTGACCGGCCACTTCGCGGCCTACACCTTCATCAGCCCGGTGCTGCGGGATCTGTCCGGCATCGATGCGCAACTCGTCGGGCCGCTGCTGTTCGGATTCGGCGTGGCGGGCGTCGCCGGGAACTTCGTCGCGGGTGCCGCTGTGGCCAGGAGGCTCCACCGGACGGTTCTCTCCATCACCGCCGCCTTGGGGGTGACCGTGCTGCTCTACCCCGTGGCGGGGCTCACCGCCGCGGGCGGGGTGACGCTGCTCGTCGTCTGGGGCGTGGTGTACGGCGGGGTCTCCACGAGCCTCCAGACGTGGATGATCAAGGCCGCGCCACAAGCAGTCGAGGAAGCATCCGCCTTGTGGGTGGCGGTGTTCAACCTTTCGATCGGTCTCGGCGCGTTGGCCGGCGGCACAATCGTCGATGCCCTGCCGCTCCAGGGCATCCTATGGCTCGCCGGCGTTCTCGTCCTGGCGGCCGGGGCGGCAGTGTGGAGTGCACGCCGAAACGAGAGCCTTCGCTGACCCGTCTCCCGGTCCAGATGCCCGCCCCTTCCGCGCGGCGACGATCAACCTGAAGGTGATCGCCATCTCTGGTTTCCCCGACCGGGGGCGGGGCTGCCATAGTCGTTAGATGGATCATCGTTCCCGCGCCTGGGCTGAGCGGCGGTTGCGGTCGCTGGCTTGGCTGGAGTTGCTCAACATCCCGCTGCAGGCGGTCGTCTGGTTCGGCGTGGTGGGGTTTCCGGTGACGGCGGGAAACAGCGTGGGTTTCACGTTGTTCGCGCTTCTCCTGCTGGAGGGAGCCGGGTATTGGTCAGCCAAGCTCCGCCAGCTCGCCACGCGAAACAGGTCCCTCCCGGGAGCCGGGGTCTTCGTGGTCGCCCGCAGGGGTAACGTTGCCGTGCTGGTGGCTGGATTGTTGTTCATCGTCTGGACGGTGGTGGTCGATCCGGGGGCGGGAAGCTGGCCAGGCCTGGGGTTCGGGCTGTTTGCGGTGCTGGAGCATGTGAATTACTTCCACGTCCAGCTCATGTACGACACTGCTGAGGATCTCCGCTACCTGCGCTCGCGTGGCCTGCGCCGGGCCCATCTGGCCCGCGATCTCGCAGTCCGCAAGCGTCGTTCTGTCGCGCCGCTGATGACGAACGGCGGCTCCCAAGACTGACCGGCCTGTGTTCGGGGGACATGGAGACGGGGTTGCCGCAGCATCCGTCGGGCTAAGATCCGTTCTGATGAACGCCGACAGCAGTGGGCCACCGGCTCCCCGTCTCGCCGGCATCCGATCGCGCTGGCGCCGATGGGCGGATCGGCCGGCGGGGCGCTCATCGGCACCCGCTTCCAGGCCACGGCCGAGGTGCTGGTCGACCCTTCGATCGCCAAAGCGATTGTCGAGGGACGCGGGCAGGACACCAGGCGCAGCAGGCCAAACAGGACTACCAGGATGCCGTGGCCCGTGGGGACGTGGCCCCGTTGCCGGTGTGGGCCAGCGAGGCCATCGATTGGAGATCTAGGGCGCGGACCCCTGGCTTCAGCCATGGGGGTAAGCCCTTCTGTCGAATCTTTGAGCGGTAGATAGATCAACTCCGTATATTGATCCGTGTGGCTGTGACCTTGCGCACGAACAGCAA
>NZ_JBEFAK010000078.1:0-36056 GCF_040137845.1 Nonomuraea sp. B19D2
TCGTTGCTCAGGCGAGCCAACGCACTATCCGTCACCAAATCGCGACGATCCGCGCTGAGGCCAGCTACGCCCAACACCAGCGAAAGCACTCGCTACCTGCGCAAATGCCTTAACTCACCGGCATTGCTGTAACCAGCTACTTGGTCGAGCTGGTGCCCGTCGGATTTGAGGACGCGTCGCACACCGACAGCATCGCGTACGCCCCTGGCCTGGCAGTCATACCTCATCCACAACGGGGGCCCGGACCCGGGCCAAGCCGCCCTGAGCCGCCCCGGCCCGCCGGTTGCAGGTGCGTCAGGCGGGCGGGCCGAGGCTCCACAGACCCCCGGCGTGTCCGCGCTTGGGAAGCCCGCCCCACGACCCCGGGGGCTTATCGAGAGGAGATCGACACCATGGATCTGTATCGGCATCAGCTCGGCGATGTGCCGTTCACCAAGCTGTGCGGCGGCAACCAGCAGGAAGAGGACATGGAGTCCTGCGTGCTGATCGCGCCCATCCCGGGCATCGACGACGCCTACGCGCTACGTGACTCCAAGAACCCCGACGCCGGAACCCTACGGTTCACCGGCGCCGAACTGCGCGCCGCCGGCATGACCGCCATCTAGGCACCCCGTCCCATGACGGCGGCCCCTGCCTGATCGAAGGACACCGTTGGCGAACTTGATCATTTCTTTACGCCGCAGGACGTAGTGCGGCGAGGTGCGAGATGCGGGTCGGAGCGAGTGGAGTGCCGGTAAGCCAAGCGTCGAGTCTGGTGAGGTTCATCGCCGCAGCGATGAGTAAGTGCTGCAGGTGAGTTTTGGTGATTCCGCGATAACGGGATCGTCGCAGGCCAAAGCCTTTGACGCCTTGGGCGATGGTGCCCTCGACGCCGGCCCGTTGTGCGTAACGCTGCTGCCATTCGTCGGTGCTTTGCGCCTGTCGTGCACGTTGCAGGGCTTCGTGTTCATCACGATGACGGAGGGTGATTTGTCGTCCTTTCGCTCCGCGGGTGCAGAGTTCTCTGCTGGGGCAGGGTTTGCAGTCGCGCGTGGAAAAGCGCACGCGTGTGACCGGTGTTCCACCTCGATCGATGTCCTTGGTCCAGGCTCTGCTGGTAGCCCCCTGGGGGCAGGTCATGAGCCGGTCATCCCAGTTGATGGTGAAGTTGCTGACGGCGAAGCCGTTGCCTTCGGCGGTTTGCCAGGCGTTGTCGGGCATCATCGGTCCAATCAGTTCGATGCCCTGCCATTCGGCGCGCACGAGGTTGTGGGCGCTCATGTAGCCCTTGTCGGCCAGATGCACCGCAGGTGTGAGTGCCCGACTGGCCAGCGCCTCGTGGACCTGATCGGTGGCTTCGTAGTCGTTGCCCGGAGATGGGGCCGTGATCACATGGGTGATCAGGTGCGGGCTGTCGGTGTCACAGGTCTCGCTGAGGTGCACCTTGTAGCCGTCCCAGTGAGTGTCGCGCTTGATCCCGGTCCGGGCGTCGAGATCGTAAGGCGAGATCTGGCGGTGAGTGCCCGCCGGCATCTCATCGGGGGTGCGCCAGCGCAGGTGATCGTCGATGGTGACGTACTGCTGGATCCACACATGGCGCAGGGTTTGAACCGCGGGGATGTCGCGCAACCAGCGCGGTGCGGTCTCGGAGTAGACGGCACCCAGAACGTCTCGGCCGTCGGCGCCGATCTCGTGTCCGAGTTGGATGCGCTCATTTTTGTTCTTGGGCAATCGGTAGTCCTCGATGCGGGCCGCGTAGCGGTCGAACCATCCGGCCTCGGCCTGGCTCCGCAGCCAGTCGGGCGCTGCGGCGGCCAGCGCGTTGAGGGCGGCTCGCACTGTTTCATGCGCCTGCTCAAGCCGGTTCATCGTGCGTACCGCCATGAGAACGTGGGTGGAGTCGGTGCGTTGCCGACCGCCAGCACGCAGCAGCCCGGCTGTCATGGCACGCTCCAGGACCGCGTCCAGCAGTCGTTGTTCGAGCGATCCCGCGATCAGGCGATCGCGGAACTCACTCAGCACCGAGTAGTCGAAGCCAGGATCGGTGAGCTCCAGCCCGAGCGCATATTTCCAGTCGATCCGGGCTCGCACGGCCTCCGCCGCCTGCCGGTCGGACAGTCCCTCACCGAACTGCAGGATCGACACCAGCGCCAACCGCGCGGGGGACAAGGCGGGACGGCCCTGTGCGGAGAATCCTTCCGCGAAGTCCTCGTCCCGGAACAGCACACCCAACTCGTCCCGAATCCGGATCGCCATGCTGCCTTTGGGAAAGGCCGCACGTGTCACCGCCAGGGTGGCCGCCGGAATGTGGTCTGAACCTGTCGAACGCAGCGACACCCAGGACTCCATTCAGGAGCAGGAACAACATTAGCAACACCATGATCACCACAGTGATCACAAGGCGCTGCTTTTTGATCTACTTCGCCAACGGTGTCATCGAAGCAAGCAGGGACCGCCCTCAGCACCTTACGGGAGCACCTCACCATGCATTGGCACGCCTACCAATGGACGGGCAACGGCGCGGACCGCGCCAACGAGGCGGAACGCCGACCGACCTCTCCCGACTTTCCCACCTCGCCGCTACCGCCGATGCGGACCGGTGACTGGTTGGCCAAGCCCGCCTCCCGGATCGCCGCCACGTTCCACGACGTGCAGCAGGCGAGCAAATGGCTGGCAGCCGAGTACGCCAAGGTACGCGGCGCGTTGCTGCTGCCCGAGCGCATCCCGCTTGAGGATCGGCTGGAGTACGCGCTTGACGCGCTGCCGCGTGGCGTCGATGTCCAGTGGGGCGAGTGGTTGCAGGGCGCACGTTTCGCGACCATGGGCATGATCTGCTGCCCGAATCGCCACGTGCCGCATCCCTGCCCGATCCGGCGAAGCGTTGGGGCCACCACGGCATGAGAAGGAGCGGGCCACAACCCTCGACCCCGTTGACCGCCTTGTGTATGTCCGGCCTTGAGTGGGTCCCGTACGACTCCCGGGGGACGCGAACGAGGATCAAGGAGCATGTAACCCGTGGAGCCGTCGAGTACGAGCACTGCATAGAGGGCGGCGCGTACCTGATCCGCCGAACGGAACGTCACGACGGCGGGGAACGCACGGTCATGGAGACCGGCCGTGGCATGACCCGGATCGCTGTACTTGACCTCTGGAAGCTGATCGCCGTGGGCGACGTGGGCTAGGGCCGCCTGTTCGGTGTTCCGATCGTGAGGCTGTGACTTCTCCTGTGCGATGCTGTCCGGCCCTGGTAGGGCAAGGGGGTACGGCGCGTGACTTCATCGATGATGAGTGGGCCTTGGTCGAGCCTCATCTGCAACTGGGCGAGCGGGGCCGTTTCGTGCTTCGCGAGGTACGGCCTTGGATATCTCGTCGGTGCCGACGGTCCGCGCTGTGTGCGGGCAGATTCCGCGTCCGCGCTGAACGCACCCACGGCCCTTATCTGAGTCTCAGTTATCAGCTATGTGATCAGTTTCGCGGGAAGGGCCGGTCGGCACCGCGGCGGGCGTCGGCGGGGGCGAGGCGATCCGGCTGGTGGCGGCTGCCAGGATCGCACCCGCCACGGCTGCGGCCGCGGCGGCGCCGAAGGCGGTGGCGCCGGTGTCGTGGGGGCCGGTGAGCTGGCCGGCGACGGCGGTGCCCAGGCCGTAGCCGACCCACATGAAGGTGTTGAGCCAGGCGAAGACCTCGGTGCGGTAGTGGGCGGTGGTGTGGTCGGCGAGCAGGGTCGGCACGACCGCGTCGCGCGGCCCGGTCACCAGCCCGACAAGAGTGATCAGTACGGCGAGCGCCACGAAGCCGGGTGCCCAGCCTCCGCCGAGCAGGATGGCCGCCTCTGCGAGCGAGAGCAGGACGAGCAGGCGTCCGCCGGTGATGGGCCAGGCCCGCGCGCCGTATCCGAGGGTGCCGAGGAGGGCGCCGGCCGACAGCAGGCCCATCAGCACGCCGGCGGAGGAGGCCGAGCCGAAGGTGGTGGCCGAGGCGACCGTGGCGATGCGAAGGCAGCCGAAGGTGAAGGTGCCCAAGGCGGCGATGGTCAGCAGCAGGAGGGTGCGCCGGTGGGTGAGCGGCCCGGCCAGGCGGAAGCTGCTCGGCGGGTTGGGTGCGGCCTGCCGTACCGCAGGGGAGGCAAGGAGTAGCGCGGTCCCGAGCAGGACTGCGGCGCCCGCGGCGGTGACTACGCCGTGGGCCGGAACGGCCAGGGTCAGGACCGGCACGAGCAGGGGGCCGGCGATGAACGTCAGCTCGTTGACGGCGTTGTCGACCGCGTAGGCGGCGGGCAGGTAGGCGGCGGGGACGAGGCGTGGCCAGGCGCTTCTGATGACTGATCCGGCGGGCGGGGTGGTGGCGCCGAGCAGGACTGCGGCGCCGATCATCAGGGCAGGCGGGGCGAGCAGGAGGAGAGCGTAAGCGAGGGCGTGGGTGGCCAGGTAGCCGGTCAGGGCCGGGCGGGGGCCGTACCGGTCGGCGATGCGCCCGCCGAGTGGCGCACACAGGGCCAGGGCGAGGGCGTGGCCGGTGAGTACGAGCCCGGCGGTGGCATAGGAGCCGAGGCGGTCGACGGCGGCCAGCAGCAGGGCGAGGCTGAGCACTGGTGTGCCCAGCTTGACGATGAGCCCGGTGACGAGCAGGTGAGGGACGCCCGGTTGGGCGAGCAGGCGGCGATAGGGCGCGAACATCATGGACTCCGTTACCATCTAATTGGATTATGCCTATGACACATGGAGAGGTGTTACCAGTCAAGTGGAAATAGCCTGTAACGTAACCCGGCAGGCGCCGCTGATCGCCGAGCTGGTAAACCTGGCCACGGCGCAGTGGCGGGGCGGCGCCTCAGTGCGGCCACTGGCGGGTGAGGAACTGGCGACGGCGTTCGCCGCCCAGCTCGGCGACCGCGCGAGTGCGGCCCTGCGCGCCGTCCCGGACGCGGGGCGGCATCTGGCCGAGCTGGCCACCGAGCTGCGGCAGGTGCTGCTGGCCGAGCATCCAGCGGACCAGGCAGCCCGCATCAACGCCATGATCCGCAGGTACGGCGCGCAGCCGTACCTGGTCGAGGATGTCGGCCAGCCGTTCCATCTGCATTTCCATGGTTCGGGTGGCACCCAGGTGGAGGCCCTGGGCGGCGAGTTCGCCACGGCGCTGGCCCTCATCGTGGACGGCTACGGCCCAGACCGCTTCGGGGCGTGCGAGGCGCACCAGTGCGAGGCGGTCTACATCGACCTGACCCGCAACGCCTCGCGCCGTTACTGCAGCACGGCGTGCACGGCTCGCGCCAAGACCGCCGCCTACCGCAGCCGCCGCCAAGCCTGATCAAGCCTTGTAGTACTCGCGCATGAGACGGGCCGCCCAGGTGGGCCACCTGCAGGTCGCGGCTGGGCCTGCAAGGTCAGGTCGGCAGCGCGGCGCCGGCGTCGAGCCGGACTATGGCCTGGAGCGCGGCGTCGGGTCGGCCACCGGGCGGCCGTCGCCTTCGCCCGGCTCGACCAGGCCGCTCTCATACGCGAGATGCACGAGCTGGGCGCGGTCGCGTGCCCCGAGCTTGGTCAGCAGCCGACTGACATAGGTACGAGTGGTGGCCGGGCTGAGGAACAGGCGCCGGGAGATCTCGTCGTTGGAGCGCCCGGCGGCGATCTCGGCGAGCAGTTCCCGCTCGCGCTCGGTGAGCGCCGCAGGCAGCTGCTCGCGAGGCGGAGGATGCCGGTCGGCGACGGCCGCCAGCACGCGCCGGGTGACCGAGGGCGACAGCAGCGCCTCGCCGCCCGCCACCGTACGCACCGCCGCGCGCAGCTCGTCCGGAGCGGCGTTTTTCAGCAGGAACCCCGACGAGCCCGCGCGGATGGCGTCGAAAAGGTACTCGTCGGTGTCGAAGGTGGTGAGCACGACGACATGTACGTCACGCAGCCGCTCGTCGGCCACGATCTGCCGGGTCGCCTGGATACCGTCGACCCCCGGCATGCGAATGTCCATGAGTACGACGTCCGGTCGCTCCGCGACCGCCAGCGCGTATCCCGCCAGGCCGTCCGCGGCCTCGCCGACGACGGTGATGTCCGGGGCACGCTCCAGCAGCGCCCGCAGCCCCGCGCGCATCAGCTCCTGATCGTCGACCAGCGCGACGCGGATCATGGTGGCGCCTCCAGCGGTAGCGACGCCTCGACGCGGAACCCGGCGCCGGGTCGCGAGCTCACCGCCAGGTGGCCGCCCAGCAGCGCGGCCCGCTCCCGCATTCCGGCCAGCCCGCGCCCGACCGGCTCGCAAGGCAGGTCGGCACCGCGCCCGTCGTCGGCGACGGTGATGCCGAGCCGGTCACGTCCGTAGCGCAGGCGGACCTCGGCCTTGGTCGCCCCGGCGTGCCGCAGGCAGTTGGTCAGCGACTCCTGCACGATCCGGCAGGCCGTGGCGTCCACGACCACGGGCAGGGACACTGGCTCGCCCTCGGTGCTGAGCTGGACCACCAGCCCGCTGCCGGTGGTCGCCGCCACGAGCGCGTCCAGGTGGCGCAGGCTGGCGGTGGGCGCGCGGCCGTCGCCCTGGTCGGCGTCCCTGAGCAGCCCGAGCGTGCCGCGAAGCTCGCGGATGGCGTCGTCGCCGGCCCGCCGGATGATCGTCAGCGCCGAGCGGGCCGCGGCCTGGTCGTCGTCGAGGGCCTCCGTGGCCACGTCGGCCTGGACGGAGATCACCGCGATCGTGTGGCCGAGCACGTCGTGCAGGTCTCGTGCGATCCGCAGCCGTTCCTCCTCCACTTGCCGCCGGGCCTCGCGCTCGCGCTCTGCCGCGGCCCGCGCGATGGTGCGGCGCTGCTCGGCACGCAGCAGGCGGGTCGCCCGAACGGCCGCGCCGAGCGCGATCGCGGCCACCATCAGCCCGATCGTGGACGATAGCTCGAACCCCAGCAGGTATTCCGGGTCTTCGCCGTCGCGCAGCCGGAACGTGGTGCTCACCAGCACGAGGGCCCCTGCCACCGTCGCGGCGACCACGAGGCTGCCTGCCTCGGCCGCGGAGTAGAGCGCGGCCGCCACCGGCAGAGCCAGCCCGATCGGCGGATAACCGGCGGCGTGGTAGGCGATCAGGCCGACTGCGGTCGCCGCCAGTGCCAGCACGGGAAAGCGCCGCCGGACGAGCATGAGCGCGCCCAGCCCGGCCGCGAACACGTATGCCACCAGGTCGGGACCGCGCGTGCCGCCGAGATCCATGGTGACGGCCACGGCCACGACGGCCGATACGGCCATGCCCAGTGCCGCGTCGCCGAGCAGTTGACGGTTCCCTGCCTGCACGATCCCGAGGATAGCCAGGCCGGCCGACGGCCCGTAGTCGTCCGATGTTGACACCCGCTGTCGCCTCCAGCCGATTCCCGTGCCCGCCGCGGCGATCTAGCGTTCGACGGCATGAGAGCACTCGGGGTGGCCATTCTCGGCCTCTTCGCCGGGCTGGCCGTGGGATTCGTCCTGTTCAGCGAGGTACTGGCGAGGCTGGTTGTGAGCAACGGCACGGTACAGGCGCCGTGGACGTTCATCATCGGATTCGGCCCGCAGGTCCTGGCCGTCGTGGGTGCGGTCGCCGCGGTCCTGATCGACAACGCGCGGAGGAGCAAGTCGTGAGCCTGTCCCGGCGGCGCCTCCTGCGGGCCGCCGCGAGCGGTGTGATCCTGGCCCCACTGGCGGGCTGCGGTGAGTCCACGAACGGCGGCGGGTCCACTGGCGGCGCGAACGTGGAGACCGAGTCCAGCGCCGGCAGCCTGCTCCGCAGTACGGCCCGGCTGCCGGAGCCGTTCACCGTGCCGTTGCCGATCCCGCCGGTGCTCCGCCCCTCCGGCACCGACGTGTACGAGATCACCCAGCGCGTCGGCCGGGCGGAGATCCTGCCCGGCCTGCGTACCCAGGTATGGGGGTACAACGGGATCTTCCCCGGCCCCACGATCGTGTCGAGACGCGGCCGCAAGACCGTCGTGCGTCACCGCAACGAACTGCCTGAGCCCGTCGTCGTGCACTTGCACGGCGGCAGGACCCCTGCCGAGCACGACGGCTATCCCACCGACCTCGTCACCCCCGGAGCCGTCCACGAGTACGTGTATCCGCTCGACCAGCCCGCGGCCACCCTGTGGTACCACGACCATCGGATGGACCACACCGGACGGCAGGTCTACAAGGGACTCGCCGGCTTCCACCTCGTGCACGACGACGAGGAAGAGGCGCTCCCGCTGCCGAAGGGCGACCGGGACGTACCCCTCATGATCGCCGACCGGTCCTTCGCCGAGGACGGCTCGATGATCTACCCGGACGTGCACAGCGACTTCATCAGCGGTGTGCTGGGGGACTGTGTGCTGGTGAACGGGGCGCCGTGGCCGGTCATGGAGGTCACCGCCACCCGCTACCGCTTCCGCCTGCTCAACGCCTCCAACGCCCGCCGCTACCGGCTCGCGCTCGACCCGCCGCCGCCCGGCGGAGCGCCGTTCGTCCAGATCGGCAGCGATCTGGGCCTGCTCGGTGCGCCTGTCGCGCACGACGAGCTGCAGATCGCGCAGGCGGAACGGTTCGACGTCGTGGTCGACTTCTCGGCGTATCCGGTCGGGCAGGAGGTGACGCTGACGAATCGGCTCGGCCAGGACGGCACTGCCAACGTCATGCGTTTCGTGGTGGTTCGCAAGGCACCCGACGACAGCCGCATCCCGGCCAGGCTGACCGACTTCCGGCCGCTGTCGCCGTCAGAGGCCGTCGTGGAGCGGACCTTCACCTTCCAGCGCGGCGGTGCGGAACGGCACGGCATGAGCCTGTGGACGGTCAACGGGCGGGCGTTCAGCCCCGACCACATCGCGGCCACCCCCAGGCTCGGCACGGTGGAGCGGTGGAAGTTGCGCGCGCAGAACGTAGCGCACCCCGTCCACATCCACTTCGCGCCCTTCCAGGTGCTGGACCCCGGCCCCTACGCCGCCGGCTGGAAGGACACCGTCGACCTGGCCAGCGGCGACCAGGCCGAGGTCCTGCTCCGGTTCGACTCCTACCGCGGCAAGTACGTCTTCCACTGCCACAACCTCGAACATGAGGACATGATGATGATGGCCAACTTCCGGATCGTCTGACCAGCTGGAGTCGGCCCGGTCCACGTCGGCCCGGTCCACGTCGGCCCGGTCCACGTCGGCCCGGTCCACGTCGGCCCGGTCCACGTCGGCCCGGTCCACGTCGGCATGGTGAAGGTCGGCGATGCGCTCTGCGGCGGCCACCAACAGCGCCTCCCGGCTGCGGAAGTAGTTCGAGGCTGGTCCCGGCGGGAGCCCGGCGGCGTGCTCGACCGCGTGGTGGGTCACGCGATGCACTCCGGAGCCCACCGGACTGGCCGAGCCGGCCACCGAGCTCGCCCGGACGATGGGATGGACGGTCATGATGTCCCGCCACTGGAGCAGAGCTGGGCGCTCAGCGTGCGCGTGACCCACTGCTCCCAGCGCTCCCGCGGCCAGCCCCGCTCCTGCACGAACAGCAGGTACAGCTCGGGGCTGAGCAGGCCGTACAGCAGGTCGGCGGCCTCCTCCACCGATACCTCGGCCCGCGCCCCGGGTTTGCCGGCAAGCGCCTTGGCCGCACCCTGCTGGACGACATATCGGGGATCGACGTCGTGCGGCCACAGCGCGGCCACCTCGGGGTCGCTCGCGACCGCCGCCTCCAAGACCCTGCCGATCGGCGCGACGCGCTCCAGGACCGAGGTCGTGCCGGCGACGTAGGTGCGCAGCATGTCCTGGGCGGTGTCGGCGGCGAGTGCGGCGGTGTACCACGGCCGGTCCATCGTGGCGACCGGCTCGTCATCGCCCGCGATCGTGACGTCGACCAGCTCCTTGAGCAGGGCGCGCTTGTTGCCGAAGACGAAGTAGATCGTCTGCACCGCGACCCCGGCCTTCTCGGCGACGTCCTGCAGGTTCGTCGCCCCGTATCCGTCCTGCACGAACAGCTCCGATGCCGCCGCGAGGATGCGCCGACGCGTCTCTTTCGCCTTCTGAGCCCGCTTGTTCGGCCGCTTGACATCGCTCATAGCTAGAGTCTATCTCTAGATTAAGTCGCTAGAAGTCAACTCTAGAGAGTAGGTCCAGTCATGACGGTCATCAGTGTCACCCGCTTCCAGGCCGATCCCGCGGACGCCGAGCAGGTTCAGGCCCGGCACGCCGCTCTGGTCACCGCGATCAGAGCCGCTCACCCCGGCCTCACCGAGGCACGCCTCGGCCGGCTGAACGAGGAGACGTGGGTCGGCGTCTGGCGTTGGGATTCGGCCGCCAGCCTGCAGGCGGCCCGCCAAGCCGCGCCCGGCGCCCCTGCGGTCGTCGCGGCGTTCGCGGTCGCCCGCGACGTCATGGCGGAGGACATCGAGGTCCTGGCCGAGCTCTGACCGCCTGCCCCGGCACCGGAACCCCGGAGCCGGGGCTTCCCCGAATCGAGGAGATGACGTGATCGAAATCGACGCGTTGACCAAGGTGTACGGCTCGGCGCAGGTCCGGGCGGTCGACCAGGTGTCGTTGCGCATCCCCGCCGGATCGGTCTTCGGCTTCCTGGGACCCAACGGCGCCGGCAAGACCACCACTATCAAGATGCTGGCCGGCCTGCTGACCCCCACCTCGGGGCGGGTCCGGCTGGGCGGATTCGACGTGGCCCGGCAGCGTTCGGCCGCGATGGCGCAGTTCGGCGCCGTGCTGGAAGGCTCGCGCAACGTCTACTGGAGCCTGTCGGCCTGGCAGAACCTGATGTACTTCGGCCGGCTCAAGGGCCTGCGCAGGGCGCAGGTCGCCGAGCGTGCCAACGATTTGCTGACCGATCTGGGGCTGTGGGAGCGCCGCGACGAGAAGGTGGGCGGCTTCTCACGCGGCATGCAGCAGAAGGTCGCGATCGCTGCCGCTCTCATCGCCGACCCGCCGATAGTGCTGCTGGACGAGCCGACCCTCGGCCTCGACGTAGCGGCCACCCGTACTGTCAAACACTGGATCGCCGAGCAGGCCCGCGAACTCGGCACCACCATCTTGCTCACCACGCACCAGCTGGATGTGGCCCAGGAGCTGTGCGACCGGGTGGCCGTCATGCGCAAAGGGCGGCTCATCGCCGACCTGCCCACGCAAGAGCTGCTGGCGAGCTTCCGCGAACGCGATCGGTACGAGATCCGCGTGGAAGGAACGGCGCCACCCGAGTTCGACGCCGTCACCCGCGACGGTGTCACCACGATCAGCGTGCGGGTGAGCGGCCCGCGCGAGGTGTACGACGTGGTCGAGCGCCTGCGCACGCAGGGGGTCGTCCTGGAGTCGCTGACCCAGGTGCAGCCCGACCTGGAGGATGTGTTCCTCGCCCTGGTGAACGAGGGGTCCCATGCTGGTTGACGTTTTGGGCGCGGAGATCGGCAAGGGCCTGCGCGTGCAGCTGGCCCACCCGATCGGGCACGTCATCACGCTGCTGATCAGCACCACCATGTATCTCGGCCTGCAGTTCGTGCTGGGCCAGGGCGAACTGCGCCAAGACCTGCTGCCGCAGACGCTCGTCGCGATCGGCGGCTACTGGTTCCTGCAGTACGCCGCTCTGGTGATGGTGGCCGACCTCATCGAGGAGAAACGCGCCGGCACCTTCGCCCAGGCGCAGATGACCCCGGCGCCGCCGTGGCTGCCGATGCTCGGCCGGCTGATCACCGCCTCGGTGTTCGGCCTGGCGGTGGCCGCCGTCGCCGCGCTCGTCCCCATGCTGGTGGCCGGGATCACCGTCCCGCTGCGCTGGGCGGCGCTGGCGCCGGCCCTGCTGCTCGGGGTGAACGTGCTGGCCTTCACGTTCCTGCTGGCGGCCCTCGCGCTGGTCTCCCCGATGATCGGCGCCCTGCAGTCGCTGTTCACCGCACTGGTACTGCTCCTCAACGGCTCGTTCCTGCCGCTCGCCTTCTATCCGGACTGGCTGGCCGTACTCGCCAGGGTCCTGCCCACCACGCTGGGCATCGAGGCGCTCACCCAGACGCTGTTCCAGGGCCGGACCCTGGCCGAGGTCTGGAGGGGCGGCACCCTGCCCTGGCTGCTCGCCCACACGCTCGCGCTCATCGCCGCCAGCGGCTTGCTGTTCGTCCGCAACCACCGCCGAGCCCTGCAGGAGTTCTCATGACCTTCGGCCGCGGATTCGCCGCAGAAGTCCGCAAGGGCCTGCTCAACCTCGCCGCCGGATGGCGCCAGGCCCTCATCCAGATGATCACTTTTCCGCTGTTCTACCTGCTCATCGTGCTGTTCATGGGGCGCGGGCAACTGCGCTCCGATCTGCTGCTGCCTGTACTGCTCGGCATGGTGGCGCTGACCTTCATCCACGAGCAGGTCAACCGGGTGTTCTGGAGCTACCTGGGCGACATCCAGTCCGGCGTGCTGGAACAGACCTACCTGACCCCGCTGCCCTCGGCCGCGCTCATCCTCGGCCGCCAAGTCGCCGCCGTGATCTCCGCTCTGCCTACCGCGCTGGCCGTCCTGACCACCGGCGCGGTCGCCATCACCCTCCAGGGCAGGCAGTTGCCCTTCGACGCGCAGGTCATCGTGCCACTGGCCGCCATCGCGCTGGGCACCTGCGGACTGGCTCTCATCTTGTGCGGGCTGACCCTGGTGTTCAAACGCATCGAGATCATCACTCAGCTGTCCGTCGCCGTCTACGCCATCGCCGGCGGCACCCTGGTCCCCTTGGCCGCCATGCCCGATCCGATCGCCTTCCTCAGCCGGCTCCTGGTTCCCATCGCGCCCGGCATCGAGGCGATGCGGGACATCCTGCTCGGCGGGCATTCCTTGGCAGCCCTGCCCACCGGCTGGGGTCTTGGGTGGCTGCTGGCCCAGCCGCTGCTCATCACCACCGTCGGGGTGGTCCTGTTCAACGGGCTCGAAAACCTCGCCCGACACCGCGGCACCCTCGGCCGCTATTAGGCCACGAACCTGGATAACTGACGTGAACGTGTCCTTGTGGAACTTGCGGGGAGATGGCCGCGATCGCGACCCGGAGCCGCTCATGACCTCCACTCTTGGGCCCGACTACCATGTGATCGTGACCGCGAGCCCCCGACACGTCAGAAAAGGGGCCGCCCCGAGTATCCGAGACGTCGCCGCCGCGGCCGGCGTCTCGCACCAGACCGTCTCGCGCGTGCTGAACGACTCACCCCGGGTGCGGCCCGACACCCGCGCCGCGGTGCTGGCCGCGATCGAGCGGCTGGGGTTCCGCCCCAACCGGGCCGCCCGCACGCTCGGCCTCGGCCGGGCCAGCGGCGTCACCGTCGTGACCTCCAACACCATGCTGTACGGCTACGCCGCCACGCTCCAGGGCATCGAGGAGGCGGCCAGGACCGAGGGCGTGGCCCTGGGGATCAGGGTCGTGGAGTCCGCCGAGGTCGAACAGACAGTCGACTACGTCAGCGATCCGAGCGCGGGCGGGCTGGTGGTGATCGCGTTCGACCCGCTGGGCACGGCGGTGGCGGAGGCGCTGCCACCGCACATCCCGGCCATCCTGGCCACCGAGCCGGTCGCACCGGACCTGGGGCGGGTGGCGATCGCGCTGGACGAGCGCCGGGCCGCCGCCGACGCCACCCAGCACCTGCTCGACCTCGGGCACCGCACCGTCCACCATGTGGCCATCCCGTCCGAGGGGCGCGCCGGCGGGCGGCACGCGGGCTGGCGCGACGCGCTGCGCCGGGCAGGCGCGGAGATCCCCTCGGTGCTGGCAGGCGGTTGGGACCTCGAGTCGGCGTACGCGGCGGGGGAGCGGCTGGCCCGCTCGCCTGACGTGACGGCGATCCTGTGCGGGAACGACGACATCGCGCAGGGCGTGCGGCGGGCGCTCTACGACGCCGGCAAGGACGTTCCCGGGGATGTCAGCATCGTCGGCTTCGACGACATCCCGGGCTCGGCCTTCTGGACCCCGGCGCTCACCACGGTGCGGATGGACTTCGCGGGGTTGGGCCGGGCGTGCTTCCACGCTGCGCTGGCCGAGCTGGGCGGTCACCCGCAACCGGCCATCTCGCTGGTCCCGCCGCGCCTCATCGTCCGCGAGTCCACCGCCCCTCCACGCCCGGCCTGACCCGGAACGCTTTGCGCGAGGTGACGGCTGATCATCAGGTGCCGCGTCCGGACTCTCGAAAGCACTTCAGGACAGGCGCAGGTAGGTGCGTTGGATGAAGGGGCGCTCGCACAGGTGGTAGAAGAGGTAGATGCCGGCCTGGAAAAGCGCTGCGAAGGCGAGCCCCTCCAGGGACCGTGACCACAGGGCCCATCCATAGGCGGGCAGGTTGCCGACGCTGTACATGGGGTTGCGTACGTGCCGGTAGGGGCCGGAGACCACCAGTTCGCTCGCGTCGTTGAGGGGGCGGCCGAGGAACATGTCGCGGCAGTAGTAGGTGTCCAGACCGGTCGTGCTCGCGGCCCACAGCTTGTAGAACGTTCCCGTGATCATGAGGGCTGCGCCCGCGGTGCAGGTGACCCAGGTCGGGATGGCGTCGGGGATGTTGCCGCCGTAGGCGTAGATGACGACGGCCTGGGCGAAACCCTGGTTCATGAAGAGCAGACCCAGGGCGACCTCGTAGAGGGCGTAGGCGCGGTCCTCGCCGAAGCGCTTGATGAGGGCGGTGCGGCCGGGTCCGCTCAGCGTCAGGCTCAGCCCTCCGTAATACAGCAGCCACACCACCGCCGCGTAGCCGGTGGCGATGGCCGGTGGCATCAGCAGCGGGGTCATGAGGTAGTACAGGGCGGTCATCGTGCCGAACAGCAGCAGGCGCACCGGCCGGTAGCGGGTGCGCTCCAGGCGCAGGCCGGAGATGCCGAGGAGAACGGTGGGCAGGCGCCAGGCGAGAGCCCGCGGGGCGGCGAGATTGAACATGTGCGGTCTTTCGGTGATGTGACGGTCAAGGCGGAACGAGATCGGTGGTTCGGCCAGGTCTTCGGGGCGGGCCAGGGGGAGTGCCGGGCACGGGTGTCGTCAGGCACGGTCGTCGGGCCTTGTGCGGTTGCGGGGCTGGTCAGGACGTCGCCGGCGGGGGCGGCGGGCGTTGTGCGGCGGGCGTTGTGCGGCGGACCGCCATGTGTGGTGGACGGTGGGTGACCACCAGTTGGCGCGCCCGGCCAGGCGCATGACGGCGGGCACGAGCAGAGCACGGATCACGGTGGCGTCCAGCAGCACGGCCAGGGCCAGGCCCACGCCGATCATTTTGAGCGGGGTGAGGCTGGAGGTGGCCAGTGCGGCCATGACGATGGCGAAGATGACGGCGGCAGAGGTGAACAGGCGTCCGGTGTGCTGTAGGCCACGGGCCACTGCGGTGACGGTGTCGCCGGTGCGCCGGTGTTCCTCGGTGATGCGGGCCAGCAGGAAGATCTCGTAGTCCATGGACAGGCCGAAGGCGACGCAGAAGATCATGCTGGGCATCAGGATGTCGATGCTTCCTGTGGTGGTGAAGTCACCGACCAACCAGCGCAGGTGGCCGTCCTGGAAGACGTGGACCAGCACGCCGAACGTGGCGGTCAGGCTGAGCGCGTTCATCAGCAGCGCCTTGGCCGCCAGCACGACGCTGCCGGTGAGCGCGATGACCAGGACCAGGGTGGTAAACGCGACCAGGGCCAGCGCCAGGGGCAGGACGTGGCCGATGCTCTGGCGGGTGTCGGCCAGATTCCCGCCGGGCCCGCCGATCAGGACAGGTCCGGGAGCGCGGACCTGGCGCAGCCGATCGACCAGATCGCTGTTCTCCAGGGAGTAGGGCTCATAGGCGGTGGTGACCACCAGGTGGGAGACGGCCGCCCCATCAGGAACGGCGGGTGCCGCCCGAGACGAGGCTCCGATGGCCGAGCCCCGGGTGTAGGAGCCGGTGGCCGCGTCCACGCGCACGACCCCGCTCACCGCTGATGTCCGCTGGGCGTAGTCACTCAGGACCGGGACGTTGGCGCGATTGCCGGGCAGCTCGGGCAGCACGATGGTGGTCGGGGCGATGCCGCCACCTGTGGCGAAGTCCCGGCGCAACTGCTGGCCGGCCTGGGCCGCGGGCGCCTGTGGTGGCAGCACCCGGTCGTCCAGGGTGGCGAAGCGGACGCTTGTGAAGGGAACGCCGAGCGTGATCAGCAGCAGGGTGACCGGCACCGCGACGCTGATCGGGCGGCGCATGACGGCGACGGCGGCGTTGAACCACCACCGGCCGGTCGGGCGGCCGGCTCGCCAGGGGCCGGGTATCGGCAGGCTGTTGACGCGTTCGCCGAGCAGCGCCAGGGCGGCCGGCAGCACGAGGAGGCTGGTGATGGCCGCAAGGACGGTGATGGCGATGCCGCCGTAGGCGATGGAGCGGAGGATGGTGAAGGGGAACAGCAGCAGCGCGGCCAGCGACAGGGTCACGGTGGCTGCCGAGTACGCCATGGCGCGTCCGGTGGTCCTCATGGTGACGGCGATGGCCGCGGACGGTTCCCGGCCGCGCGCGAGTTCTTCCCGGAAGCGGGTGATGACGAACAGGCTGAAGTCGACGGCGAGCGCGAACCCGAGCGCGGTGGCGATGCTCAGGGCGAACACCGCGATCTCGGTGACCTCGGTGAGCAGCCGCAGCACGGCCATCGCGCCGACGACGGAGAGGGCGCCGACGAGTACGGGCAGCAGCGCGGCGACGGCGCTGCCGAACACCAGCAGCAGAATGGCGAGGGTCAGTGGGGCGGCGATGAGTTCGGCTGTGCGCAGGTCGCGCTCGCTGCGTTCCTGGGTCTCGGCTCTGATCGGGGCTTCACCGGTCGCCGTGACGGACAGGGGCCCCTGGCGGCCGACGAGGCCGGCGACGAGTCTGCGGGCTGCGGTGATCCGATGAGTGTGATCGCCGTTCAGCCGGGCCGTGATGAGGGCGCTGCGGCCGTCCCGGCTGCGCATCGCCGGTGAACGCGTCTCCCAGTACGAGGTGATCCGCGTCACCGCATGGTCATTCGCCAGCGTGGCGGCGAGCCGCCTGCCCGCGGCGACGTTGCTGGGGTCGTCCACGGAACCGGCGGCGCGAGCGATCAGTACGAGGTGCGGACTGCCTTGGCCGAGCGTGTTCTGCAGCAGATCGTCGGCCTGTGCCGAAGCGCTCCCGATCGGACCGGTGTTACCGAGGACGAGCCGGTCCTGAATGTCGTGGCCGACCAGCAGCGCCAGGACGAATGCGGCAGCGGTCAGCCAGAGCACGGACCATTTGGACCGCCTCGGCGCCGCGGCGTGTGACATGCGGGTACTCCTTCTCGACGCGGCGCGTGAGGAATGCGGCGACGACCGCTACGGCCAGGCCGGCACATACGTCACTGAGGTAGTGGTAGCGGCAGTAGACGACGGACGACGTCAGGCTGCAGACGAGGACCAGGCACAGGCGGAAGACGCGTTTGGACACCAGCCGGCGCATGGTGAGCAGCGCGGCCCAGGACATGGCGACGTGGGAGGATGGAAAGCACGTTCCCCGCGGATCCAGCTCCATGATGGAGGTCTGCATCCGGGTGATGAGATAGCCGGACAAATGGGGCGTCCCGAACTCGTCGGCGAGTGCGTGTACCGGCCCTCGCAGCGGCACGAGCAGGTAGCCGGGGTAGCACAGCACATGCGCCAGCACCTGGGCGAACATGAGCCTTGCCGCGTGACGGATCCGCCCTCGGGCCACCAGCCACAACGCCGGAACCGACACGAGCAGGTAGTAGGAGAAGTAACTGGCCATCATCACTTCGGTCAGCACCGGCGTGACGTACCGATCCAGCGCGAGGTTCGGCACACCGCCCAACGCCCACGTCTCCCATGCGATGACGTCCGCGTCGACGTAACGGCCGCGCAGGGCCGTGGCGTATCGCTCGGCGGAGGTGTACAGGTAGGGCTGCAACGCCAGCGGGCAGAAGATCCACAGGCCGGCCGTCCATCGGTGCCGCGGAAACCGATCGGCCAGCACCGCGCAGGTCAGCATGAGCATGGCACAGCCGCCGAAGCCCGCCAGCAGTGCCGCAGCCGTGTCCACCTGCTCGGCGAAGAGGGCCACGAAGGCACCGGCAACGGCGAGATAGCCGAGGAACAGCCAGGTCAACGGCGCCTTCCGGCAGGCCTGCCACGAGGTCGACGCCGCGGGGTCGGGCAGCACGGGCAGGGGCGCGTTGTCCATCTACGCCGTGAGAGCGGACGGCGGCGCGGTGCCGTCCTGCCCGGCGGGGATGAGGCCGAGACGACGACCGGCGGCAGCACACGCGTCCACGATGCGGGCCAGGTGGGCGTCAGTGTGCGCGGCGGTGACGCTGAGGCGGATGAGCGCCTTTCCCCTGGGGACACCTGGCGGAACCATGGCGTTGGTGTAGACGCCTTCGTTCAGCAGCTCCTTCCACAGGCGCGCACACAGCAAGGTGTCTCCCACCTGTATCGCTATGGCCGGAGTGATGCCCGGGGCGGTGGCGAAACCGAGTGCCGCCAGATCGGCGCGCAGCCTTTCGGCGGCGGCCATGACGCGCAGGCGGCGTTCGGGCTCGGTGCGGATGATGTGGAGCGCGGCTCGCGCAGCGGCGACGCAGCCTGACGGCAGGGACGCGGAGAACACCGCAGGCCGCGCGTGATGACGCAGGTAGTCGATGACGCGCCGGGAACCCGCGACAGCGCCGCCCAGGGTGCCGAAACATTTCGAGAACGTCAGCGTCTGCACATCCACCGCCGCCAGCTGTCCGAAGTGTTCAGCGGCACCCCTGCCCCCGGCACCGAGCAGGCCGACATCGTGGGCACCGTCCAGGATGAGACGGGCACCGTGGGCGCGAGCCAGCCGCACGATCCCGGGCAGGTCGCACAGATCGCCGTCGGTGGAGAACATGCCCTCGCTGAGAATGAGCCGCCCTTTGTCGGGGCCGGCCGTCTCCAGCAGCCGCTCCAAGTGGCCGATGTCGTTGTGCTGGTAGCGCGCCACGCTTGCCTGTCCCAGCTGGGTGGCGTCGACGAGCGAGGCATGGATGTACCGGTCCACGTACACCACGTCGTTGTGGGCGAACAGCGCGCCCAGGGCGAGATTCGCCTGGTAGCCGGTGGAGACCACCAGGGCCGCTTCCATCTCGAGGAAATCGGCGAGCTCGGCCTCCAACTCCTCGTGCAGCGCCAGCGAGCCGTTGAGCAGGCGCGAGCCGGAGTTGCCGACTCCGTGCCGGCCGAGCGCGTCAACGGCGGCGGACTTGAGACGCGGATCGTTCGACAGAGCCAGATAGTCGTTGGACCCGGCCATCAGCACGGCACGGCCGCCGATCACGACCTCCCCGTTCTCCAGCCGCTCGGTGATGGGACGGTAGTAGGGGTAGGTCCCCGACTCGACGATGAACTGCTGGTCGGGGCGGGGACGGCATTTACTGAAGGCATCCAGCACAGGCTCTGCTCTCTTCTCATTGCGGCACGTCGGCGTCCACAGACGAACGCCACCCAGCGACGATCACCAAGGGTGATCACTTGCGGTGCGGGGGCAAGTTTGGAGCAACGAATACCGAGGAAGGACGTGCCTTGACCAAACCTTTACCCATTGATCGTCACAGAGAGTCACTGTCTCGTCATACTTGGTGCTCCGCAGGAGATCGCACAACGCCCTTCAGAGGGGCCTGTGATGCCTGTGTCCACGCCGATCCCAGCATGGAAAGGACACCTCCGCGTGAGCGACGAGGAGATCTTCGAGGAACTGCGCTCCCTCTGCGTCAGCCTTCTGGACGCCGACCCCGCGGCCCTGAGCCCGGCCACGGATCTGCGCCGCGACCTGGAGGCCGACAGCCTCGATCTGGCCGAGTTGGTGACGGCCGCCGAGGTGCGGTTCGGGCACCCCTTCGACTTCGATCTCGCCTTGCGCATGCAGACGCTGGCCGACGCGGTGACACTCGTCCGGGCCACCGTCGACCGCGACCGTTCGGCGCAGCCCGGCTGATGGCCTCCAGCACTCGCGTCGCTGTCACCGGTCTCGGGGTACGCACGCCCGCCGGCCACCATCTCAAGGACCTGTGGGAAACCCTGGCCGCGGGTCACTCCACCGCGCGCACCATCACCTCCTTCGCCGCCGACGGCCTGCCGGTGAATTTCGCCTGCCAAGTGGGCGACCCCAAGTGGGCGGAGCTTGTGACGGTCAGGCAGGCACACCGCATGGACCGCACGACCCTGCTGGCCGTGTGTGCTGCCGCTGATGCCGTCACCGATGCAGGCGAGCTCCACGCACCACCCGAACGCCGCGCCGTGATGACCGGAACCGGGCAGGCCGGCAACGAGACGTACGAGCAGGCGATGCTGGGATACGGCGAGTTCGGGAATCCCACACCGCTGACCGTGCCGAAGAGCATGCACAACGCGGCCGCGGCATGGATCAGCATGCGACATCAGGTCTTGGGACCCAGTCTCACGGTCTCCAGCGCGTGCGCGTCCGGCGGCCACGCGATCGGCGAGGGCCTGCGCCTGATCCGGGACGGTTCGGCCGACGTGGTCGTGGCTGGCGGCGCGGAGGCATGTATATCACCCTCGGTGTTGTTGGCCTTTCACCGATGCGGTGCCTTGTCCAGGCGCGTCACGGATCCCGAACGGGCCTCGCGTCCCTTTGACATCGACCGCGACGGATTCGTCATGGCCGAAGGAGCTGCCTTCGTGGTGCTGGAGCGGCTCGAGGCCGCCCTGCGGCGCGGCGCCCGCGTCTACGCCGAACTGGCCGGTTACGGCCGTACCTCCGACGCCTACCACCTGACCATGCCGGTCCCCGACGGCGGCGGGGCGGAACGATGCATGCGCCAGGCGCTGACCGACGCGCGGCTTTCACCAGGCCACGTGGTACATGTCAACGCCCACGGCACCGGCACGCCTCTCAACGACCTCGCCGAGGCGCAGGCGATCTCACGGGTGTTCGGATCGGGGCAGGTTTCGGTCACCTCGACCAAGAGCGTCATCGGACACGCCCTCGGCGCGGCCGGAGCAATCGAGGCCGTCGTCAGCGCGCTCACCGTGTTCCACGGCGCGGCGCATCCCACCGCCAACCTCGACACGCTCGATCCGGGCTGCGACGTCGACGTCGTACGTGCCCCTCGGGCGCTCGCGCCGGGTGCGGTCCTGTCCAACTCCTTCGCCTTCGGCGGCCACAACGCCAGCCTCGTCTTCACCCCATCCGGCACATGAGCCTTTACGCGAAGAACGGTGCCTCGAATGCAGTCCCACCCTCATGCTCCCGCTCAGGCGACCCAGCCCGTGCGCTCACGCCGGGAGCTGACGCAGTTCGTCGAACTGCCCTACCACCTCCATCGCGACGACCCGCACTTCGTGCCGCCGCTGCGCAGCGAGTGCCGCCGCCTGCTCGACCGCAGGCGCAATCCCTTCTTCGCCTACGGCGAGGCCGAACTGTTCGTGGCCCGCAGCGACGACGGACGCGTGGTGGGCCGGATCGCCGCCGTGGACAACCCTCGCCACAACGACTTCCACCGTGCCCGCGACGGCTTCTTCGGCCAGTTCGAGTGCGTCGACGACCCGGCCGTGGCCCGCGACCTGTTCGAGGCGGCCGCCGCCTGGCTGCGCCGGCGCGGCCTGAACAGCATGATGGGCCCGGTCAACTTCACCACCAACGACGAATGCGGCCTGCTGGTGGATGGCTTCGACGCGCCGCCTTGCGTGCTCATGCCCTACAACCCGCCTCACTACCCGGCCCTGCTGGAGGCCGGCGGGCTGACCAAGGCGAAGGATCTGCTGGCCTTCGAACGCGATGGCCGCCCCTACGACGACCGGATCGTCCGGATCGCCGACAGCGTCCAGCGGCGTCACCGGCTCCGGGTCCGGTCACTCGACCTGCGCGACTTCAACGCCGAGACGGCCCGGATCAAACACATCTACGACCAAGCATGGCAGGAGAACTGGGGCTTCACCCCGATGACCGACAAGGAGTTCACCGCGCTGGCCCGCCGGCTCAGAAAGATCGCTGATCCTTCGCTCGTGCATCTGGCCGAGGTGGGCGACGAGCCCGTCGGCGTCATCCTCGCCCTGCCGGATCTCAACCAGGCGCTGCCGGTCGCGCACGGCCGGCTGACTCGCTTCGGACTGCCGATCGGAGCGGCTCGGCTGGCCCGCGCCGTACGCCGGATCGACCGCGCCCGTTGTGTACTGCTCGGCGTCGTCGCGGAGTTCCGCGGCCGGGGAATCGAAGCGGTGTTGATGCGCCGCCTGCATGAAGCAGGCGTCACCAGCTACCGCGGGATCGAACTCAGCTGGTCTCTGGAAGACAACCACGCCATCCACCGCACCATCACAGCCGTCGGCGCCACCCACACCAAGACCTACCGGATCTACCAGCGTTCCCTATGACCCGCTACCTCCTCACCGGCGCGACCGGTTTCGTCGGCCACCGGCTGACCCGGATGATCCTTGCCCGCGGGCATTCCGTCACCGCGCTGGCCCGCCCCTCGGCGCGCGCCCAAGCCCTACGCGAGATCGGCGTCAAGGTGATCGACGGTGATCTGAGCACCGGAGCCGGTCTTGGCGAAGCCGTCGCCGACGCCGACCGGGTGATCCATCTCGCCGCCCTGGTCAAGGCGCGTACCGCTGCCGACTACTGGACGGTGAATCGCCACGGCACCGCCCGGCTGGCGCGTGAGCTGGCCGCTCTGGCACGCCCGCCCCGCCTGGTGGTCTGCTCATCCCTGGCCGCCGCAGGCCCCTCGGCCGAATCACCGGACGGGCACCCCGGTGGGCCGGTCTCCCACTACGGCGCCAGCAAGCTGGCCGGTGAACAAGCAGTGCGCGAGTACGCCGACCGACTTCAGGCCGTCGTCGTGCGACCGGGCATTGTCTACGGCCCCGGCGAGCCCGCGCTGCTGCCTGTCCTGGTGCCCATGATCAGACGCGGGCTGGTGCTCAAGGCGGGACTCGGACCGCGCCGCTACTGTCTGCTCTATGTCGACGACCTGTGCACCGCTCTGCTGGCCGCCGCCGACCGAGGCACTCCGTTGTCCAGCGACAACCCCGACGCAGGCGTCTACCCGATCTGCGACGGGCTCACCTACGACTGGCCGGACATCTGCTCCGCCCTGGCCCAGGTGATGGGCTGCCGTTCTCCCGCCATCCTGCCGATGCCCATGAGCGTGGTCCACACAGCTGCCCGGCTGGCCCAGCTCGCCGGCCGGGTTCGCGGCCAGATGCCGGCACTCAACTCCGACAAGGCCCGGGAGATGGGCTGCGCTCATTGGGTGTGCCCGTCCGAGGGCATCCGCGTGGCTACCCGCGAACTCGGCTACGCGCCGCTCACCCCGCTGCACCGCGGGCTGACCGCAGCGGTCAATGGAGACCGGGAAGACACCTGAACGCGGCCGACCTCCCCTTGGATACAGATTGCACCGGGCATTCCAACCCAGAGCCATTCTGCGGAGTTATTTCGATACATGGACCGTTACGAGGGGTTCCATGAGTTCGTGCGTGCCCGTCAGCAGTCGCTGATGCGGACGGCGTACCTGCTCACGGGGAACCCCCATCTCGCCGAGGACCTGTTGCAGACGGTCCTCACCCGCGTCGCCTCTCACTGGACGAAGTTCACCAAGAGCGGCAACCCAGAGGCGTACGCGCGCAAGGCCCTGGTGAACCAGGCGCTCTCGTGGCGCAGGCGTAAGAAGATCGAGCTGCCCGAGGCCGAGCTGTCGGAGCTGGCCGAGCCCGGGCAGCCACATGACGAGGCGACCGTGCGCCGTCTCGCTCTTCGCCACGCGCTGGCGCAGCTCACACCGAAGCAGCGGGCGGTGATCGTACTGCGGTTCTACGAGGACCGCTCAGAGCACGAGACCGCGCAGCTCATGGGCGTCTCGATCGGCACCGTCAAGAGCCAGACCCACTACGCGCTGTCCAAGCTACGCGCGCTCACTCCCGAGGAGGTGTACCGATGAACACACTGCGTGATGATCTGCACGCGCTGGCCGAGGAGGCGCCCGCCGTCGATCTGGCGGCCCAGGCGGTACGGGGTGCGCGCAGAAGGCGCGCGACCCGGCTGGCCGTGGTCGCCGCCACCGTGACCTGCCTGATCGCGGCTGGTGGAGCTGTGCTGCTGCAGCAGATCCGGCCCGCGCCCCCGATCGTGCTCACCCCACCGGAGACGAAGGCGCTCCCGCTGCCGGCGAAGGGGGTCGGGCCGGTGGAGCAGGCGTACCGACCGGAGTGCCGGAGCGCGGCCAAGGAGTCGTGCCGTATCTGGCGGATCGCGACACGTGAGGGCGACACGTACGAGCTGGGCAAGGATGCGAGGGGGCCGCTGGAGGTCACGGCAGACGGCCGCAGGATCGCGTACTACAGCTCGCAGCACCGCACGATCGTGGTGCGCGACCTGGCGAGCGGCAGGACCTGGAAAGCGCCGCTGAAGCAGCCCGCGGAGGACTTCGCGGTCGAGTACGCGCTCCGCCTGTCGCCCAACGGCCTGCGGTTCATCGTGTCGGGATGGGGCGGCCGGCGCCAGCCGAACAAGCTGGTGGACATGGAGCGCGGGACGGTGACCGACCTCAAGCGGGGATGGTGGCCGGTGAGCGTGTCGGACGGTTCCGGATCCGTCGTGCTGGCAAAGCCGTACGACAACAGCAGCCAGGTGTGGGTGCTCGGCCACGACCCGATCACCATCCCGGACTTCACGTACTACTACAGCGCTCTCGCGCCTGACGGCCGGACGCTTGCTCGGCTGGGACAGACCTTCGACCCGGATCGAGAGCCGATGGTGCAGGAGGACGGTTCAATCGTCACCTTCGATGCGGTACAGGCCGGCCGGGAGACCCGTACCCCCATATCCGGACTCGCGGAAGGTCACCGTCCTTCGCGGCTCGGGAGCTGGCTGAACGCCACGGAGGTGAGCGTGCTGGCCACCCCCGAGCGGCTCAGCGCGGACGGGCCTCCGTCGCTCGTTTATGCGGTGGACGTGCGGACGGGCAAGAGCAGGGAACTGTTCGCCCTGCGCACAGGCGGGCTGAACGTGGTGCCGGGGTTGGTGCGCTGAGCGGGCCGGCTGGAGTGCCGGGCCGCCGAGCGGGATGAGGAGGCGGTCCCTGGGGGGTGTGGAGGCCGTTCCAGGTAGGCGGCGAAGCGGCTGACAACATTGTCAGGCGGTCGGATCGAGGAGGAGCTGCATGCGCGCGAAGTCGAACGTGAGTGCGTACGGCTTGAAGAACTCGTGCGTGGGCAGCCCGCCGATGCGGAAGCCGAAGCCGCTCTCGAACCACTCGGGGAACGCGCCGACGAGGCCGGGGAGCTCGCGGCGGACAGCGGTTCCCAGCGTCACCGTCCCGACGGTCACGGGATGGAATCCGTCGCCAGGGGGGACCTCGATCCCGGCGGCGGCGAAGGTGGAGCGGGGGGCGGTGAAACCGATGTCGCCGCCGCCGGTGTCGACGAAGAACACCATGCGGTCCAGGTCGTTCACGGTGCCGTGGGACAGCAGGTAGTGGTCGCCCAGGAACCACAGGGGCGCGCTGTGCCTCGCACGCACGCGCGCGTTCTTGTCCCTGCGCAGGACGAGCGCCTGACCCGGATAATCGATGGTGGACAGGAAGCGCGCCAGGACGCTCGTGCCGATCGCCCCCTGGGTGATCCTGCCGTCGGGCGCGGTGATTCGGATCGCGTCCGGGATCGTGTGGACCGGCACATTGCCGACGCTCAGGTCGCCGATGGCCAGGCGGTCCACGCGTCCCTGGTACGCCTTGTGCTCGCCGTAGACGGTGCGGCCGGTGGTGTGGCCGTACGTGGGGATGCGGAGCGCGTCGGCGTAGTCCTGGTTGAGCGCGAACAGGGCGCCGGTGTCGAGGAAGAACAGCGCGGGTGGAGCGCCGTTCAGCGACGCCTCGATCAGGGGGAGCGGATCGGTTGCCGCGAACGGCGCCCGCACCGTCGCGGGGCCGGAGATCTCGTACGGCGTGCGCCCGGCGAAGCTCCTCAACTGCCCGGCCGTCGCTGTGGGTCTGTCCCCTTTCACCGAGGGAAGCAGTGCGGCCAGCTCCGCGAACTCGTCCCCACGCCATAGCACGTCGGCGAGGTTGCTCAGCGCGCGCGAGTGCCCAGGGTCGAGTCGCAGCACCCGCCTCAGCAGGCGTTTGGCCGTGGGCAGCCGGTTGGCCAGCAGCGTGATGTAGGCGTGCTGAGCCAGCGCGTGCACGTGATCGGGATCGCTGGTGAGGACCCGCCGGTAGCGGGTGTCAGCGGCGGCGAAGTCGCCTGATGCGAACAGTTCGTCGGCCTTTTCCAGAGCCTTTCGTGCCGGCTCGGCGGCTGCGGCGGCCGGGCCGCTCCAGAGTGCGCCCCCTCCCGCTACAGCGGTGGCCTTTAAGAACGTACGGCGAGTGCTCATCGCCACACCCCTTCAAATACTAATTGGTATCTGGATACTGATCAGTATTCATATACCCTTGGGGATGTCAACCTCGAGGATCGGAGTACGTGCGGTGGGAGAACGGCTCACCCGGCAGGAGCAGCGGGAGCGTAATCGCCTCAACCTGCTGGAGGCCGCGGAGAAGGTGTTCGCGGAGCGCGGCATCCAGGGCGGCTCCATCGACGACGTCGCCGCCGAGGCCGGCCTCACCAAGGGCGCCGTCTACTCGAACTTCGCCGGAAAGGAAGACCTGTTGCTCGCGGTCATGCGCCATCGCCTTGGCCAGGAGGCGCGGGCCCAGGCGGAGCGCCTGCTCCACTCAGGCCGGGAGCCGGACGAGCTGGTGGCGGAATTCGGTGAGTACTGGGTGGAGGTGGTGCGTAGCGAGGCGCAGGAGAAATTCGCCCAGATGACCGTGGAGCTCATGATCCACGCCACCCGGCATCCGGCCGTGCGCGAACAACTCGTCGCCGTGCTGTTCCCGCCCGGTGGCAGCCCGGACCGCCATCCTCTGGCGCCTCCGGGCAGCGCGCTGGCCGAGCTGCCGTACGAACAGGCCGACGCGATGCTGAAGTCGCTGGACATCGGCATGCGCCTGCTCACCCTCCTCGCTCCCGAGCACTGCCCTCCGGAGCTGTTTCCCGCGGCCTTGCAACTGCTCAGCGCTCCCAAGGCGGCCGACTGACGGAGTACGGGCATTCGGTCACCTGCGGTTGAGGCCCAACAGCACGTTCGCGGCGACGATCCACCCGGGAGCGCTTCGGCGTCAGATCCGACCGAGGATTCGATGCACTTGACACAATCTGCCAAGTACTTGCTATCCTCGGGCGCCGTCCACGTGACCGAGCTGGCCGCGAGCCACAACATGGTCGCGAAGCAACCCGGCGACCTCGCCGATCTGATGGGCCTTCCCCCAAGGCCAGGTAGTTAGCGGGATTTGGTTCTTGTCAATCGGCTGAGACGGGCAACGGGACTCCTGTAGATCAGATGTTCGGCGAAGATCATCTGAAGAGTGGAGTCCCGTTGCGGGATCAGTCTGTCATTTCCCGGGTGGTGCGGGTGGCCGCGGGGGTGTTCGCACCGGGGCATCTTGGAGAGCTCAAGCAGGTCGTTCCGTTCGAGTTGGTGGATGCGGTGCTGGCGGAGACCGGCCGGGTGCAGCGCCGGATCCGAGAGCTTCCCTCGCGGGTCGGGGTGTATTTCCTGTTGGCGATGTGCCTGTTTCCGGAGGTCGGCTACCTGCTTGTCTGGGACAAGATGACCGGCGCTCTGGCCGGGCTGCCCGCTGTTGTTTCACCGACCGCAAAAGCGTTACGCGACCTGCGCCGCCGGGTGGGCGGTGCGCCGATGCAGGCGCTGTTCGAGGTTTTGTGCGGCCCGCTGGCGCGGCCGACGATCCCCGGGGTGCGGTTCGGCCGCTACCGGACGGTCTCCTTCGACGGCTGCAGCTCGCTCAAGGTCCCCGATACCAGCCGCAACCGGGCCTGGCTCGATCGGCTGGCCCATGGCGGTTATCCCCAGCTGGAGCTGATGACCCTGGTGGAGACCGGCACCCGGGCGATGATCGGCGCGGTCTTCGGGCCAACCGCCACGGGCGAGACCGCATACGCCAAGCGGCTGCTGCACCTGCTGAGGCCGGACATGCTCGTGCTGTGGGACAAGGGATTCGATGGCAACGACTTCCTCGCCGCGGTGACGGGCACCGGAGCTCAGGTCGTCGGCCGCCTGCGCAGCAACCGCCGCGTCCCGGTCCTATCCCGCCTGGCAGACGGCTCCTACCTGTCGGTGATCGGCTCGGTCCCGGTGCGGATCGTCGACGCGCAGATCACCGTGACCTGCGCTGACGGCACCGTCTTCGACGCCTCCTACCGGCTGGTCACCACGCTGACCAACGCCCGCCGCCACCCGGCCGGCGCCCTGGTCTCCTTGTATCACCAGCGCTGGGAACACGAATCGGCTTACTACGCGCTCCGGCACACAATCCTGCGCGGCCGCGTGCTGAGGTCGGGCGACCCAGCCGGCGTCGAGCAGGAGATGTGGGCGCTGCTCACGCTCTACCAACTGCTGCGCACCGTCATGGTCGACGCAGCGCAGTCCCGCCCCGGAACCGATCCCGATCGATGCGGGTTCACCATCGCCTTCCACGCTGCCCGTGACCTGGTGATCCAAGCCGAAGGCGTCCTGCCCGAAGCTCCCGACCCCATCGGAACGATCGGACGCCGGGTGCTGGCCAGGCTGCTCCCACCACGACGCCCACGAATCAGCACCCGCAAGGTCAAATCACCGATCTCCCGCTACGGCGAACGGCTGGACGACGGCCGCCCCGACACCAGCCGCGCCATCACCCACCTCGACATAACCCTCCTGCCGCCCCCGCCCGCACTGCCTGCCGCATCCCGAGACGAGCGACCCATAGCCTCGGCCGACCGCCGCAGACAACAACGGGTCCTGGCCCTCCTCCACCAAGACCCCGACCGCCCCTGGCCGGCCCGCGACATCGCTCGCCACCTCGGCGACATCACCCTGAACACCATGTATCGGCAACTGTCCCGATGGTCTGCAACCGGACTCATCCACAAGATCAGCCCGGGCCTCTACACCGCCGTGCCCACCCTGCCACCTCCTTGACAGACACCCGAAAACGCTAACTACCTGGCCTTGGGGGAAGTGCCCAGTTCTGTTGACCGGCGGTCCGCCTCGCCAGCCGGTGGCAAGAAACCCGTACCGGAAAGTGCCAGGCCCGAGGAATGGCGACCGCGATGGTGGTCATAGAGGCATTCTTCCTACTGCGGGTGGGCCGGCGGAAGGGTTGATCACACGCAGCCGGCGGCCGTGACTGCGGTGCTCTGTTCGTCGTGGTCGCGGAGCATGCGCAGGACGGTTGCTGGTGAGGGGTGCCGGCCTTTCCGCTTGCCGGTGGTGATGACCAGGCGTGCGGCGATGTCGCGCAGGCTGAGGTTCTGCTCGCGCAGGTGCAGGGCCATCGACAACATGGCCTCGTCGACGACGGCCGCGCCGCCGATGCTCTTGCCGCGCCGCCGGGCCGACTCGTGGCCCTCCAGGGTGCGGTCGCGGATGTACTCGCGTTCCATCCCCGACAACGCGGCCAGCACGGTGAACACGATCCCGGACGGGTCGTGGGAGCCCTGCAGGTCGCCGGTGAGGAATTCCAGGCCGACGTCGGCCGCCTTGAGCTGCTCGGCCAAAGCGGCCAGGTCCAGGCCGCGGCCCAGCCGCTTGTGTTCGTGGACCACCAGGGTGACCGCGACGCCGGAGGCCCGCAGCTCGCGGGCGAGGGCGACGGCGCGCTCGAGTTTGGGCCGCTGGGTGGCGCGTGTGGAGATCTTCTCGGAGAAGATCCGGGTGACGCCGGCCTCGGCCAGGGCGTCGAGCTGGGTGTCCAGGGACTGGCGCAGGGTGGAGGCGCGGGCGTAGCCGATGCGCAGGTGCCCGGCCGGCGTGGTCCCGGCGGTGGGGCGCGGCAGTTCGACCCAGACGGAGCCGGGCTTGCGGATGGCTGGGGTGGGGACGTTGAGCGCCTTGGCCAGGGCGGGCACGAGCCGGAAGCGGGCGGTGTGGTACTGGATAGCCACCTTGCCGCGGCTGGTGCGGCACGGCGATCCGGCGGGGGCGGCGCAGGTGGACATGGGGCAGGCGTGGGCCTCCACGCGCGCGAAGTCGTCGTCGCTCACCCCGAGAGCGTTTCATGGGTACGTTTCAGCCGTCCAGCCGTTTGCACCGACCTATGAAACAAACAATCCCCAGCACGCCGCCGACCCTAGCGACTGTTTCACAGGCGACCGCTTATGAAACAGCTTTCTGATCCGGGAGGTCGGCCGTGGATCGAGGGCTGCAGGTCTGTCGGAGTCCCAACCGGGGATCTTTCGGGCACTCACTATCTGCAGTCAATCGACCACTGGTATGTAGGTGATGTGCGGCTGGCTGCTGGAGGAGAGCCAGTCTCGTTGGGGGGCCGACATGGGCGGCGGAACCTTCGCTCACGCGCTTCGAAGCCCAAGAACTCATCCGCCGCGAACGCGACTTACGAAGCCGGGCCGAGCGGTACGTCATCGACGACGACGTCTGGTACCAGGCCATGATCGCCAGTGCCCGCGCCAACGCTCTGCTCGCCGACACTGCCCGGCAAAGCGCCCGTACCCTCGGCCCGGCCACCCCCGCAGGCGTCCGGCTGGAGAATATGAGCCAGTTCCTCAACCGCGTCGGCGAAGACCTGGCCCGCTCGGCCGAGCACTGGCGCCAGGCCTACGCCACCCCACACACGAGCGAGCATGGGTAAGACCAGCGGTGGCAGATCCGCTCGTCGGCGTCGAGGAAAGGCGTGCCGGGGAAAGGCCACCTCCACACAACATCACGCAAAAGGCCGTTGCCCGGCCCCGAGTCGTCGGGGCCGGCAACGGCCTTCATAACGCCCGCCAGCGCATGAGCCGGATCACGGTGGTTGGAACCGGCGGGCGGCAGTGACCTGCTCAACTCGATTCGGCGAATCAGGCTTGTTAACACCGACGGCTCACGGTTGTTGGCACCAGCGTGGAGTTCTCAGCCTTCTTGGCACGCGCTTGGGGGCGCTGACCTGGTGGAACAGACCCAGGAGCACGTCGACCGCCGAGGTGGTGCCGACAATCGTGAGCAGGTGCATCTAACGCGATCGGGCTCAGCGCATCAACCAGCTGCCGAGCCAGCACGACAAGAGTGCGGCAGAAACAGCGACATCAACCGTGGCACGTCACACTCTGGCGGCTCACCCGCTCTCGGTGACGGCAGCGGGTCAATCACCCGGCGGCGCGCGCCACCGGCTGCCTGAGCATCGTCTTGGGCTCAGGATCGGTGAACTCGGTCAGGTAGATCTCGTGGTGCAGCCCGTTGCGCACCAGAGCGTGCTCGGCCATGAATGCCTCCATCACGTCGAGCGACGCCTTCTCCTCGCTGTAGGGCCCCTCGTGGAGCAACTCCACGCACTCGCCCTCGGTGAAGGTGACCACCTGGACGCGGTCGACGGCCGCGCCAGACGCGCGTGCCTGCTCACGCGCCGCCTCGACCACCCCCGGCTCGGGTACGTCAGGCAACGGCAGCAGCAGATGCCACCGCCACTGATCGCGCGGCACTTCCAGCGGCGGCCGAGAGGTGTCCTCCACCCACCAACGGCCCTCCAGCGGGCCGGCCGGGCCGCCCATGACGGAGGCCACGGCGTACAGGGCACCGATGGCCGAGACGTGCTCGGCGCCGCCGGGCTCGCCCATGCCGGTGACGTTGAGACAGGTGACGGGGTCGCAGTGGACCAATTGCGGTGTCATAGCTCCTCCAAAGGAATCATCAGATGGGTGATCAGCCGATCGGGCGGGGTGGTTGCCGGGTCCGACACGTACACCTCACGGATCGGACCGCGGACGGGACAGCGACGCTCAGCGCACCAGGACAGCAGCGCATGCGCGGTCAGCCCGATCTGGCCGTATGGGCCGACGTGAGTGGCGCTGGCGAACCGGCCACCTGGCAGCACGTCGAGCTCGGCCCCCGCTACCGGCTCCTCGCTGACCAGAGCGACGGAGACGGCGACGGGCTCACCGAGGTCAAGCGGGAACAGGCCGATGAGCTCGGGAGCGGTGGCCGACGACGCAGCCCGCAGCCTGGCGATGGCAGCCGAGGTGACCCGGCCGACGTCTGACGGATCCGCCGCCGTCGCTGCGGCCACCGCCACGCGCCGCACTGGTTCAGTGACCACCGTAACGGGAGTGGACGGCAGGCCCTCCGCCATGACGCGCTCCAGCGCGGCCAGCATCGATCGGCGCTTGGCCAGCTCGGCTTCCAGTCGCTCGTGCACTCCCTCCAGGACACCGGGCGTATCGGAAAGCACCTGCGCGATGACGGCGAGCGGGACGTCGAGCGAGCGCAGCAGCCCAATCGACAGCGCATCGCGCGCCTGCTCATGCCGGTAGTAGCGGTACCCGGTGTGCTCGTCCACGTACGCGGGCACCAGCAGTCCGAGCTCGGCATAGTGCCGCAGCTGCTTGATGCTCAGCCGACCGAGCCTGGCGAACTGCCCGATCGGCAACAGCTCCACGTCCATGCCCCCAGCATGGGGTCTCCCCATGTGGGAGAGTCCAGCCGTGTCTCCTAGATCGGTAGGAATAAGGTCTTCGATGGCCTCTGACAAGCCCGCTCAGTCCCATCCGGCCTACTGCCTCCGCCTCAAGAGGATCAGCGCCTCGCTGGAGATCTTCCGCACCCTGCGGAGGGTTGATCAACCTGTGCGCGCGACCTTGCGCCTTGAGCGCAGTAGCGGTGGAGACGGCGAACTGGTGGATGTAATCCCCTCACCAACCTCTTGAAGTCCCCAGTTCAAGCGTGGTTTGGCGGCTCGTCGCACAGTTCTTAACGGCACCCCAAACTCGCCGCCGCCTTCACCAACGCCTGCAGCGTCATGGGCGTGCTCCTTCGTGTCTGCGGTCAGACTGACGCCACAGCCGTCCACGTCCGGATCGCCAACGCCGCGATCTGTATCACCGGCCCAGCCGCCACCACCGACTGGGCCCGCCGCTACTACGCGCCGTCGTGGGACGGCGGCGCATGTACCAGCAGGTCGAATGCCCGGGCGCGGCCTTTACCAAGAGCGTCTGGCCGCTGCCGGGCAAGACCGCGCGGGACTGGGAGAGGGTCGCGTCGTCCTTCTACCGCGACTCCGCCGAGTACGGCAAGGCCGCCAACCGCAAGCGGTGGGTTAAGGCCGGTTTCCGCACCGCCGACCCGGCCTCCTGCGACACCTGGGCGGCAGCCTCGTCCAAGGTCTCCTGACGCGATCGACCCCGGCCTGGCCGGCCAGAACGTCCTGGTCGCCGCAGGGGCGGGCGGCATCGGCACGGCGATCAGCCGGGTGCTCGCCACCCATGGCGCCCGCGTGGCGATCCGCTACCTCGAGCGGGACGCCACACCGCCGGCCTGCCCAACATGCCGTACGGACCCCCAGATAGGGGTTCTCGACACCGAGACGACGGGGTCGACTGTGTGGTGACGACGGTCGTGACTGGGGCGGTGCCGGACGCGGGCAAGCGATCGCTCTGCCGGTCGTTGGGAGCCTCTGTCAGTCCTTCGCGGTGGGGCGGGAGACATGGGTGACGGCGAGTCGGGTCGCCGTCACCCGGGCGTCGGGATGCTAAGCGGGCGGCTGGAGGACGGTGACCACGTGGGTGGTGCTCGCTGGCTCGATGGTCGAGTTGCCGAGCAAGTTGACGGTGTATGTGTGTTCGCCGGCCGTGGTCGGCGTATCGGAGAAGCTGAACGACCCGTCGGCGGCGGGGGTCAACTTCACCAGGCCCGTCGAGGTGCCGGTGCCGTCCGGGCTGACGACCTTGCGTGAGACGGTGATGATCGTCCGCGGGAAGGTGATGCCGTCGGCGCCGAAGGTTCCGCTGAATTCGAGCCGCTCGCCGATGTTGCCCGTCGCCGGTCCGGTCGCGGTGAGCGTCGGCTGGTACCTGGCCACCGTGACGGTCACCGAGGAGCCGCTACCCCGGAACCATGAGGTGCCCGGCCAGTACACCTGATACTTGAACGCCCCGGTCGACGGCGGGGCGTCGGTGAATTGGTAGGTCCCGTCCGCCGCCGTGGTGATCTCCTGGAACGGCCTGGAGGTGCCGTCGGGGAGCCAGCGGTACAGTTCGAGCGTCTGTACGCCGGGTGGCAGTCCGCTGCTCAGCGTGAGCCGTCCGCTGCTCAGCGTGAGCCGTCCGCTGAAGGTCGACTGCTTGAGCGCGGTCACCTTGGAGGGAGCCGTCAAGGTCAGCGTGGAGGAGTGGTAGGGCGAGGGAGGCAGCCGCCAGAGGTGCATCCGCCCGGTGCCGGGCTCTTTCAGAACCGCGAAGGTGAGTGTGCCGTAGAACTCGATGCTGCCCGCTACGACCACCTTCCCCTGGTGGGCGGCTGTGTAGATGACCTCCGCGCTGGTCGCGTCGTACACCACGAGCTCCGCCGCGTCGCCCGCGGAGGAGTTCCAGCCGCCCACGACGTAGGCGCCGTTCGGGCTGGCCGCGACGGCGGTGGGGAGGCCGTGCTCGCTCAGCTCGCCGCTGTCGTAAGCGCGGGTCTTGGCGTTGGTCGTCGTGTCCCAGGCGTCGAACCGGTGAGTGTCGGCCAGCGCCGACAGCGCCGCTGACCCGTAGTCGGCGAGGGCGAGGTCCCGCAGGGACGTGTCAGCGCGGATCTCACCGCGCGGGGTGGCCGGGGTGGTGCTGACGTCATACACCCTGATCGAGGCGGGGTCGGCTCCCGGCTCTCCCGCCACCAGAGTGCTCCCGGCGACGGCGACCAGCGGAGGCTGCGTCGTGCCTGGCCCGACCGGGACGAGGGTGGGTGTCGGCCTCCACAGCTCGAGGGTGACGACGCCTCCTTCCCCCGCTTGGCCGCACCCGTATCCGACCCACAGCCGCTCGTACGACTGGGCCAGCGTGGACGGGCACGGGTAGGCAGTGAGGTCGATCCGCTTGGTGATGGCGAGTGTTGCGATGTCGATCTCGATCACTTCATGCGAATCGCGCAGCGCCGCGTACACCTTCCTGCCGTTGTCCGCCACGGACAGGGCCACGGCACCGGACAGGCCGCTGATCGTGTCGATGAGCGCGCCGTCGCTTTTGGTGACCACGATCCGATCGTCGGCGGCGACGAAGATTTTGCCGCTGTGCCCCACCACGTCGCCGCCCCTGTCGGCGGCGACGCCGAGGTCGGTGACGGTCGCGGCGGCCGCGGCGGTGGGCGCCTGAGTGACGAGCAGGGCCGCCATCAGGAGCAGGGTCCCGGCCCAGGCGACTAATCGGCAGGACAGAGGAGCTCGGGCAGAGGTTGATGGGCGCACAGGCACTCCGTTCTGGAGGAGAAGGGGAGAAGCGAGCGCTCCGACATGACTGCGGGACTCGGCTCCACTGACGATCTTCCCTAATCGAACACATATTCGCATAGTGTGGCATTGTCGTCTAGGGATCTTCGGCGTCGTGATTCGAAGGGCAGACCCGTCCCTCGGCCTACGGCCGCGCCTACGTCGCCCCACGCCCCTACACCCTGGAAACCCTGGGGCAGGCCGCCGACCTCAGCCCCTCCGGCGCCAGCCGCGCCTTCGGGGCCGACGAGGTCGTCGAGGTTGGCGACCGCACCGGCCTGCGCCCACCCGCCGCCAAGATCGAGGACTACGACCCCGACGATCCCCGACTCGGCCAGGCCAGCCGCATCCGATGCACCTGGGGCGGCGGGGACCGCAACAACCCTTGCCCCAACCACCCCAAATACACCGTTGCCGACAAGTCCGGCACCCGCTGGGCCTGCTGTGACGATCATCTCCCCCGCTACCTCGCCTCCCGGCCCCCGCGCTGAATCAATACCAGGGAAGCCGAGCGGGCAGCTCGGGCAGTTTCCCCGGCCGCATACAGATCTGGGAGAAGTCCAGGGTTTCGTGGTGGCCGTGATCGCAGCGGCCGACCAGACCAACCCCAGCCCCTGATAGCGGCCCACCGGCATCGCGAGCTCGGCCGAACACCCCGGCACACCTTCGATGCAACATGCCTTCAAGGCCGGTCCACATGCCTTACGTGCCTGACAAGATCGTCGCGCTCTGACCTGGGAGAATAGGCCAACAACCCAAGATAAGGGTGGCCGCACGGCAGCAAGAACACCGCTTTAGTCTCCGATCTCCCCTGGTGGAGGAGGCCGTTCTGGCCTGAAAATCGGGGTGGTTGCCCGCTGACGTCGTATCTCCTTGGTCGTTCAGGCCGTGCTTTAGTCGGACGCCGGGAGCCGCG
>NZ_JBEFAK010000079.1:0-31187 GCF_040137845.1 Nonomuraea sp. B19D2
CATCAAGATGCTCAAGCGCCAGATGTTCGGCCGTGCCGGCTTTCTCCTCCTCCGCAAACGAGTGCTCCTCACAACCTAACGATCATTACGCACCGTCACCGCTTCACGGACTTTGCGCCAGATCCCGACAACGGACCGCGTTTGCTCGCCAGTTTCGAGCGCGATCTTGGGCCTGGAGTCGGGTCCGTTGTTCGTGAGAGCTGACCGCACTCACCGGCCCGGGGTCATTCGCACCGAGGAGGGGCGGGGCGGCGGCGCAGTGTCGGCGGCCATCCGGATCTGGCCGCTGGCGGCAAGGAAGAAGGCGCTATGACCATCACAGAGTGTGACCAGATTCGCTAGCCGACGCGCTGCCACACCGCCACGATCGCCGAATCCGGCGTCGGTTGAGGCGCAGACCCCTGATGTTGGTCCCGAGCGCGGATTGGCAGTTATGGGCGGCGGGCGGCGCTGACGATCAGCTTTGGGTAGTGCGGGGATACCGCCGGACGGGGATCTCAGTCGATCGGCTCGCGATGCACCCACTCGACGAGATCGTCGGACGCGAGCGCCCGCACGCGCGCGGCGTACCGGGCGAGGTCGGCGTCGTCGAGGAGGTCGCGCCACTGGCCGCTCGTGCCGCGGCTGAAGAACGCGGCGGGATCGATCCAGTGCTCCGGACCGCCGGCGGGGACGGTCGTGTCGGCCCTGCTGCGCATCGACTCGAACGTCGCCGCCTGGACCAGGCGGGGCCATCGGTGCTCGTCGACGTCGATGCCGAGGCGCGCGGCCATCTGCCGCATCTGCCCCTCCAGGTCGGCCTTTAGGTCGTCGTAGTGCAAGTACACGACGTCGAGATCGTCGGCGGCGTCCCGGAACGTCTGCAGGTGCTCTACAGTGCGCCGCAGCGACGACCCGACCTGCGTCGATGGCGTCTCGTCGTCGACCCACTGCCAGAAGCGGTCCCGCTCGCCGTCGGGGCGCGGCCGCGGTGGCCGCAATGGTCCGAGCTCGATACCGTCGATCGCGGCCGCCCGTTTGCGTTGGCTGAGGAACGCGCCGATGTCGGTGTTGTCGATATGGCGGTCGATCGACAGCCCCACGTCGCGCGGGTCCCGCCCGACGCAGATGTACGTGACCGTCGGATCGTTGGGTATCCCGTCGAGCGGCGTGTGGGTCTTGATGAACCGGCGGTGCGTCTGGGCTTCCAGGTCCGCGAACACGTCTGTGCGGGCGCGAGTCACCATGTCGATCCACGGCGAGAGCGTGTCCAACGGGAGCGGGAGCTCCGGTTCCTGCAGTATGAGCAGGGCGCAGATCATCTGCGTCCACGTCGTCCCGCACTTTGGCGGGGTGCTGATGATGATGTCGCCGGGGCGGAGCTCGAAGCCGTCCCAGCGGTTGCTGTCGTACATACTCGTCTCGTAGCGGCGCACGGCCGTCATCCTTGCAGCGGATCCGATCCCGTGAGGCCCAGATGATTCACCGCACGACATCCTGCCGAGGGCTCAAGACTGAGGTTCCGAAGGGCGTCGCGCAACAGTATGTAGCGCAGCTCCCGCCCATAATGTCCGATCTCGAACACTCCGCGAGGGCATCATGAAGGCCAGAGGATGAGCGCCGAACGGCGGCTACGCGCGCGTCTACCTTGGACGCCAATCACGCTAGGTAATCGCGTTGCCGCTACCGGGCAGCTCGGTATGGCCGCTCCCGGACAGATCCGGCTGGCCGTCGTGAGCCCAGGTCAGCGGTCCATTGCCGCCTGCCGTCGGGGTGCGGTCAGAACTGGCAACCATCAACTTCGCTGAAGCTCGGGGTGCGGTCGCCACTCACGAACAAGTGCGGTCGGTAGTTGCAAGCAAAACCACACCGCCGTCTCCAGCCGCCGGTTACCACGCTCTGTCGCCCTCGCCTGGCCACAGCCGCTTAATCACGGACTCCGGTAGCTCGCCCGTCGGATTGCTTGTTGGGGTCAGATCGGCCCAACGCCGAGAGAGGGCACATTCCGACCAGGCAGGCCAGCGCCACTCGTGTGGCGGCGTCTGCATGTCGCGCAAGGCGTCACCGCCGTCCGGGATGAGCCCGATTTAGGAATGGTCCATAGCCCACAGCGGCAGGTACAACGCCACATCCCATCACCTCATGCCCAGGCCGTCCACGAGCGGGTCGTACTCCGGCCTCTCCCCCTGGTCCACGTGAGTTCGGCGATGCTCGTGCACAAGAGCGATGTAGGTGGCGGCAGCTTTGTGCCGCGTGGCATGGCGGCTTTCCTCGTAGGAGCCTTTGCCGTCGGGACGTAGGACGAGGTATTGGCCGGCTCGGGACGCCAACTCGACGGCGCCGCAGCACGATGTGGCGGCGATGCGGAGGGTGCCGCCTCTGGCGGAGTTGTACGGCTCCCACTCCAGGTCGGCGATTTCCGGTTCACCCTGTTGCGCTCGGTTTTGGGTCTGCATGCGCCTTCTCCATGCGCGTCGTGCTGTCTGGTGCCGTGGGGCGAGTGGTAAACGGAGTGCGAGCTCCAGCACAGGAAGCTGACGACGTTCTGGAGGAGCCCAGCGGGATGTTGAGAGGGAGGTAGGCGAGTACGACACCGGCATCCATCGCTGATCCTTGAGTGAGTACGGCGTCGATTGCCCTGCTGGAGACGGAGAGCGAAGGAAGAGGACACACGGCGGCGGGGCCCTCTTCTGTAGCTCGGGCCACCTGGCCAAGCTCGCGCGGTGGGAGGGAACTGACGGGATCTCGCGGCCCTCGACTGAAGGTCTTGTCACCGTGCGATGCACATGTGGCCAGCGACGGGCCGTTGAGTGAGATGGTGCATGATCTTCCTCCAGCCGAGTAACAGACGAGGCCCCTCACCTAGCTCTGGTACGGCGACGTGCTCACCTACGTCTGGCCTGATCATCCGGCCGCCCTCCATCGATGTCAGGGAGACCTTCCTGCTGCGGAGTGGCTACCGCACCGTGGCCAAGAGCGGAAGACTGGGCCTTCCACTGCACTCGTACGGCGTCGCTCATGAGACGCAGCAACTCCTCCGGATGCTCGGCCTCCACCTTGATGCCGCCCGGAGCGCAAGGGCCCTTATAAAAGGCGACGAGAGATCGGCCGTAGGGGGAGTACATCAGCCACCAGTCGGGAAGGCGGCGTTGGAGGCTCTCGACGTACCGCCTCCCCGCCATGTCAGCGGCGGCATCGCGCTGATTGACCAAGACCATCGGATCCTCCGGAAGGGACATGTTGGGGCGCAGGCCGGGGCCGGGCGGCCAATAGGAGCGAACCCCGGCCTGCGCCAGAGGTGCGGTGCGGCGGGGACAACGACACCGGGCCGCCCGCATGCGGTGTGGCAACGGAACGCGGCGGCTGCGCAGTTCCGCGTCCTATCGGCTGCCACACCACGATCATCAAGAACTCTTCAGCCGGACACTCTCAGCCGAGTTCGGCCACGTCGGTTCAAACGGCTGGCAGCCTCGTGGCGCTTCGCCGAACAAAGTGGAAGAAGCTGAAAAGAACTAATAACGCTGAAAGTGGGGCCGCGCGACCAGTGCGACCCACCAGCCAGACAGCCGCTGCCGTCGGCACAGCACCAGCCCTGCTCGTGTCAGCTTTTACAGCACTCCGGCGCGTCCGGGAAGTGCATGTTGTTCCATATGACGTCGCGCATCCCGGGCACCTTCGTGACGACTTGCGTCGATCCCTCAGTAAATCCGACCGTCTTTCCTGCTCGCCAATCCCGGGGGCCCGAGAGAAGAAAGCATTGTGCGAGCCAACCAGTACTGCGGCGGAAGCTGGTGCGGCTGTCATCAGTGATACCTCTACTGAGTGCGGGATCTCTAACGCCGTGGCCCTGCGCTGCACTATCGCTACGGCGATGCATGTGCAGCATCCGCCCGTTGAGGGCACGATGGAGGGGCACCGCGTCCGTGCCCACATCGTGCTCACAGCGTGCCCACACGCCGACCGAAAAGGACTGCAAGGTGGAAGCGCCAGACCTGCCACTTCCGGACCTTCTCAAACACCTACGCAACGCCGCAAAAATGACCCAACAGCAAGTCGCGGACAATCTGTGCGATATCACCGGCACATTCACGGTCACTCGACACGAAGTCGGCAGATGGGAGCAAGGCCGCGTCCGACCGACTTCTTGGCTCCCCGCTCTGGCAAGCGTTCTCAAGGTGGATCTAGAGATCTTGGAGAAGGCGCCAGACAGGAAATCCTCGGCCGCTCCGTACAATGTCCCAAACGTCGAGATGGGGCAGGTAGGCGAGGTGCTACGTCGCACGTTCCTCAAGCACGGGATCACAGCCGCCGCCATGCCCGTCCTGCAGGCACACGAGAATCATCGGATCATCCAGGCCCTCGACGCCATGACCAGTGATCGCCTCACCGGCATCGTGGACAGCCTCGGCGAGCTCATCGACCATTACGCTCTGACGATTTGCGCCCTTCCCCCTGCGGACATGTACGACGAACTTCTCATGGTCAGGTCATACGCCAGCGGAATTCTCGACCGCACTGGCCACGTCCCGTGGCGCAAGGAGCTCATTCTCGCAACCGGCTGGCTATCTCACCTGCTCGCCGTCACCGCGTCCGACATGGGTGAACACGCAGCCGCTCGTGTCTGGTGTGCCGACGCCGAGCGCCGTAGCCGAGAAGTGGGACACCCTGAGCTGGCGGCATGGTCCTCCCTCACGAAAGCCATGATTGCCTGGTACCAAGGACAGCCCCGCCAGTCGGCGATGCTGTCTGCTCGGGGGCGGCAGACCGTCACCCCGGGGACGGTCGTCTATGCCAAACTCGCTTCGCAAGAAATGCGCGCAGCCGCAATGGCCGGCGACGTTGACCGTATGACACGCGCCAGACACAATGCGCGCAAGGCCATAGCCGCACTCCCCTCTGACGCTCCATCCACAGGCGCCTTCTCCATCGCGCTAGCGGAAGATCCGCCCTACACCGCGACGTCCCTACTGTTCGTGGGCCGCTATCGAGAAGCCGTTACCGCGACCAACCAGGTCATCCAGACCGTTTACCAACCAGAGGCGCGCCAGCGCGGCGAGCACCCTTCCGGATACGCACGGTCTCTGCTGATCCTGGCACTAGCCCAAGCCGCGCTGGGACAACTGGACGAGTCGGTGGCAGCTGGTCACGCCGCTCTATCGGGCAGCCGTCCAGCGTGGCCGACCATGGTCCTCGCAGGCAAGCTCGACAAGGTCCTCACCAAAGACTTCGCCGACACCCGGCCGACTACGGAGTATCACGCGCGCTACCAAGAAACCATCGGCGCCTCGGCAGAAAATCGGCCACAACACCCCAGCCGCATAGAGGATCTTGGATGACCGACGACATCAGCTCTGAGCAGATCGCCACCATCACGGCATTCGTGGACATCCAAGCCCCTCCGCCAGAGGGACTACCGACCGCGCACATCCTCTTCGGCACCAACCAGAGCCAGCCCGCCGAGATCGCAGCTGCGCGATACCACCAAGGGCTCGCACCGCTGATAATCGCAACAGGCGGAGTCAACCGGCACAACGGGATCGTCGAGGCGCGCGAATTCCATCGCCTCCTCGTCGAACGTGGAGTCCCCAACGAAGCGATCCGCTGCGAGGATCGATCCACCAACACCTGGCAGAACGTCGAGCTCTCGCTGCCGTTCCTCCATGAGGCGTTGAACCTAGGGCTGACCATCACGGCGGTCTGCAAGTGGTACCACCGCCGTGCCGTTCATGTCTTGAAGACCCTCGTGCCCGACATAGGCGCCTTTCACGTCATCACCTGGGACCCCGTTTACGCCGGCCAGCCCGTCACCCGCGACACGTGGCCGCTGATCTCGGAAGGCAGGCGTCGGGTGATCCGCGAATGGGAGGAGGTACCACGTCGCGTCACCGGCGGCAGCTTCAAGGACGCAAGTCTTGTCAACGAGGCCTGGCGCTGAAGCCAATAGCCCATTTGAGGGCCGCTGGCGCGTCGACGAAACGAGGAGAGGGTTCGGCTGGCCGAACTGGCGTGCTGTGTGCGTGTGTCCATGCGGGTGTCCCTTCGGTCACGCCCCCGCGCCCCGGCCTGCGGCAATACCATTGCCCCTACCGCCGAAACCGAGACCGACCCCGGCGATCACCCCACGCGAAGACTGAAGCCCTTCCCCAAAGGCCGCCTCCCGTCCCCCACCCCGGATACCGGGGCACCGACACGCCCACCGCGCGTGGACACGAAAGGGGACATCAACGCATGTCAGGTACCGGATATCAGACGCTTCTCGACTGCCGCCGCCGCAGCCGATACCTACGCCAGCACGGCTTCACCGTCGACCAGATGAGCAATTGTCAAATTCTGTGGATCTTCGGCGGATCAGACTGCTCGTAGCCAGTGATCGAGGGCTATGAAGTCATCGTCGGTGAGGCCCCGGGGCGACGGGACGTGATGGAGGAGGGCTCGGCCGGGATAGCGTGCGGATACCCAGTCCCGGTCGGCATCGGTGATCTCATCGTCGACCCAGGCGAATGGACGCTGGTTAGCCCACGCCACCAGGGTCCTGGTCTTCCAGCAGAGCCCGAACCACTGGTCCTCGCGTTCGTCCTCGTCGGAGGGCTCGGGCCAGTTCACGACTGGTAGCCGTGGCAACCCGATCCGGGGTGCGATCTCGGCGTTCGCCTGGTCTTCCCAGGTCGTGGCCCAGACCAGGTCGCACGGCAGCGCCGCCAGCCGAAGCCCCACCTGCGGGTCGAGCCGCGCCAGGTGGGCGGTCTGCCCGCTGCCTGAGGGCTGGCGCTGCGGGCCATCACCGAACGGCAAGAGCGGCCCGTCGACATCAAGGAAGAGCAGGGGGCGCCCCTGGTGGCCAGTCATGCCGCGGTGACCTGTTCGCGTTCGACCAGGACGCCGCGCTCGAACCGGGCTCCGGCGCGCACGAGTGCGACGAGGTGGGGTGCGTTGACAGCTCGCCAGCGCCTCTGGGCGGACTCGATGAGCTTGAAGGCCATGGCCAGGCCGGCGGCCCGCGAGCCGGGCCCTTTGGTGACCTTGGTGCGGTGCCGGACGGTGGCGAAGGTCGACTCGATCGGGTTGGTGGTGCGCAGGTGCACCCAGTGCTCGGCCGGGAAGTCGTAGAAGGCGAGCAGTTCGTCGAGATCGTCGAGGATCTTGGCGACGGCCTTGGGGTGCTTGATGCCGTAGGCGGCCTCGAACTCCTTCACCGCGCGCAGGGCGTGGGTCTTGTCCTCGGCGTTCCAGATCTCTGCCAGGTGCTTCTTCGCGCCGGGATGTGCAGATTTCGGGAGTGCCCCCAAGCAGTTCGCGATCTTGTGGAACCAGCACCTCTGCTCGCTGGCCTGCGGAAACACCTCCCGCAACGCGCCCCAGAAGCCAAGCGCCCCGTCGCCGACCGCGAGCACCGGCGCGCGCATGCCGCGGCGTTTGCAGTCACGCAGCAGGTCGGCCCACGACTCGGTCGACTCCCGGTAGCCATCGGTGAGCGCGATGAGTTCCTTGCGGCCGTCGGCCCGCACTCCGATCATCACCAGCAGGCACAGCTTGTGCTCCTCCAGCCGGACGTTGACGTGCACGCCATCGGCCCACAGGTAGACGTAGTCCACCCCGGACAGGTCACGGGCGGCGAAGGCGCCCTGTTCGGCCTTCCACGTCTCGGTCAGCTTGGTGATCACCGATGCGGACAGGCCCGCTGAGCTGCCCAGGAACTGGCCCAGCGCGGCGGTGAAGTCCCCCGAGGACAACCCGTGCAGGTACAGCAGCGGCAGCACTTCGGTGACCTGCGGACTCTTGCGGCACCAGGCGGGCAGGATCGCCGAGGAGAACCGCTTGCGCTCGCCCGTGGTCTCGTCGATGCGCTTGTCGTTGACCCGCGGGGCCTTGACCGGGATCGCACCGGCCGCGGTGAGTACCTTCCGTTCGGCGTGGTGGCCGTTGCGCACGACCAGACGGCGGCCGGACTCATCGCGTTCGTCGGCGAAGGCGGCGATGTAGGCGTCGACCTCGGCCCGCAAGGCGGCGGCCAGCATCTTGCGGGCGCCCTCGCGCACGATCTGGTCGATAAGCGAGGCCGACGAGCCACCGACCGCGCCGTCGTGGTCGTCAGCGGGCAGCTCGGGCACTACGGTGAGGGACACGGGTGTGCCTTCCCGACCGACGCTGCAACGTCGGCCCTATCTCGAAACCTTGATCAGATGATTCGGGAAGGTACACCCCTTCCCGGCGGATCCACAGGTTTCAAGCATTGCTCTGTTCTCCCGCCGAATCGTCGGCTGGGCGATGGCCGAACACATGCGCACCGAACTGGTGACCGACGCCCTGGCGATGGCACTGCACCAGCGCCACCCTGAGGCCGGGGTGATTCATCACAGCGACAAGGGCAGCCAATACACCTCAATCGCCTTCGGCCAGCGCTGTGAACAGGCGGGTGTCCGCCCGTCCACGGGCCGCACCGGGACATGCTTCGACAACGCGATCACTGAGAGCTTCTTCGCCTCGCTGGAGTGTGAGCTGATCGACCGGCGCACCTTCCGCACCAGGTCAGAGGCCGAACGAGCCCTGTTCAGCTACATCGAAGGGTTCTACAACCCACGCCGCCGCCATTCCGCCAACGGCCAGCTCAGCCCGGCCGAATACGAACGTCGACACACGCTCAAGAACGCCCAAGACCTCGACTATGCTGCCGCGTAGTCGCAAGCCCTGATGTGTCTACCGAACCGGGGCAACTCCACCAGATAGCGAATGTCGTCGCCGAACGCATCGAAAGCGGCACCTACCCGCCTAATCTCCGAGGTGAAGCTCCAGGATGAGTTCGATGTCGCGCGTATCACCGTACGGAAGGCGATGGGCGCCCTCAGGGACCGAGGACTGATCACCACCAAGCCGGGCAAGGGCTCCATAGGCGCACCGCTATAGTCGCATCCCGTGCTTGAGTCGTGCACAGGCCCGGCTTCGTGGGAATCACGCAACTATCGGAACGGGCCGGAAGCTGAGCCCTCCGCAGAGTAGGCTCCCGGAGCGTGAGCCAGCGGATCGACTACTACAACGACCCGAACGCGCCTGCCGCCAACAGCCTCGTCCCTTCCGTGAACGTTGTGGTCACTAACGACGCCGGCGAGCTGCTACTGATCCGCCGCTCCGACAACGACAACTGGGCACTACCCGGCGGCGCCATCGACCTCGGCGAGTCCATCCCAGAGGCAGCCATCCGGGAGACTCTCGAAGAGACTGGGATCACCTGCGAGATCACGGGACTGGTCGGCACCTATAGCGACCCCAGCCATGTCATTCACTACACCAGCAACGACGAAGTCCGGCAGGAGTTCTCTCTCGTTCTGACGGCCCGACTCATCAGCGGCCAGCCGACACCGAGTACGGAGTCTCGGGAGGTTCGCTGGGTACCCCGGCACGAGCTGGACGACTACGGCATGCACCGCTCCATGCGACTGAGGATCGGCCACTACCTTCAAGGAAGGTGCCCACACATCGGCTGAACAGCAACAGTCACGATAGATCACGATAGATCAGCACAACGGACCGATGTCACGCGGGTCATGAGACCCGACAAGCACAACGGACCAAGCACAACGGACCGATGTCAACGGACCGACATGTCAACGGACCGACTGGATGAGACTTTTCTCCACGGTCTCAAGGCGGCCCGCCTACGGCGGCCCGCGCGCGTGGGACGGCAAGCTGGCCGCGCTGCGGCTCTCCGGCCGGTCGCGGCCAGCGACCGCCCTCACGCCGCAAAACAGGAGACGCTCCACGCCTCTGGCCAGAGACAAACGGTTGCTCCTGGTCGACAAGCCTTCCGGCGCCCGGCGGGAGCCTTCGCGTTCCTGATTTAACAACGAACGGTCTCTAGCAGAGCCGCCCTGCAAGCACCACTGAAATAGCTCACTGTACGGCAACGCGAAGGCGCTCAGCGGCTTCGCGTAGCTGCTCGGTGCTGGGCAAATGAACCCTACCCCACTCGGTAGCTTTGTCGAGCTGGATATCATGGAAGTGAAATTTTGGAGCAGCATCCCTCATGAGCTGGCGGGGCGAAATTTTCCGCCCCTCGTTATCTTTGTGGAATTTAGCATTCTTGACAAATAGACTGCATATTGTGCGCCCACACCAAAAGTCAACCTTGAAAAGTGCATCGGCAAGCGGGTGCACACGGATATCGAGTCCTGAAGCACGCAGGTTACTCACAACATACATCTCACGCAAGAAGGAATAGTATGCGTTGCCCAGACGCCAACGCACTGAGTCCCATGCCACCCTCCAGCTAGGCCCATCGGGAGCGTCGGACACTGTCCGCGCCATTTGGCATGCAGGATTCCAAAGCATGGCGTTGGCCTTGGGGTCATCACGAATGAATCTTGAGAATTCAAGCCAAGTAGGAATTTCTCGCAGGGACTCGATAGCGTAGTGAAGAGCGTGGATGAAAGCGAAGGCGGGATGCCAATCGACGATATCTGTAACGCTCTCAGCCTCCTTCCGTTTTACATCACCGAGAGCGTGGTTCCGCCTATCCCTCTTGGTAGCGTTGCAGACGCGCTCCACGTCTTCGGGGGTCAAGTCGTAGACAAACGACACCCGGTGCGCCATCACATGAGGCACCACATCCACCTTCGTGGCATCCCCCGTCCACTTGCTGAATGCCACTTCGGTAGGGCTAGTCACCTTGAACAGATCTAGGACATCCTCGGCGGTCGTCATAGTTCTCATGGCAATCCCATAGAAGAGGTCGGCTACTCCTTGCGGAAGATACACCTCAACTACGACATTTCGGGGCGATGGCCAGATCCGTGGCTGCTCGACTCGCGGCGAAGTGCCACCGCTTCGGCGACCCGCCTGGCTGCCCGAGCCGGATCCTCGTGTTCCCAAACACGGATGACCAGCCAACCTTCAGATCCGAGGAGACGGTCCGTCTCGGCGTCTCGCTCCCGAGTGCGTCGCACCTTCTCCGCCCAGAACCCGGCGTTGGTAACCGCTACAGTGTGATGTTCAGGACAGCCGTGCCAGAAGCAGCCGTCCATGAACACCGCGATCTTCGCTCGCGTGAACACCAAGTCCGCGGTACGACGAACGGCCTTGAGCGGTCGACAGGAGACGCGGTAGCGCAGGCCGAGCGCGTGTACTGCACGGCGCAGCGCAAGCTCCGGCTTGGTGTCTCGCCCCTTGTTAGAGCGCATGCTCACGCGCGTGGCCTCGCTCGACGCCCATGATTCAGTCGATCTGGTCACATTGTCCACAGTAGGGCATGCGTCTGCCAACGTCCCCAGATCGAACAGAGGTCGGCTCTGTACGAACAGCTGCTCGACTTTGTCGACGGGAAGATGCCCCTGTCCCTATCCCTGCCGCTTGAGCAACTTGGGTCTCAGCTGACAGAGCACGAGGCCGACCCCTGTACTACTGCTGTAGTTCCGCGAGGAGACGTTCGACGACCAGGACGACGAGTACGAGCGACCTGTTCGCTGGAGTAGGCGGGTTGGCCCTGGGGTTCCATAACCCAATCGGGACCACAAGCCCGTCTTCGCTGTTGAGATCGAGCCAGCAGCACGGCCCGTGAAGCGTAATTTCGACCGCTGCGTCCACAACGGTCCCGTCGAGCTGGTTGAAGTGTATTCGAAAGTAGATGTCATCATCAGTGGCCCGCCCTGCCAGGGTTTCAGTTCTCTCGGCCAACCGAGACGACGGGAGCCGTGCTCAGCTCAACGAGCTCCGGCAGCAGCGCCTCAAAGCGGTCCGCCAGCCACAGCCCAAAGCATTCGCCATCGAGAACGTTCCGAAGTTTCAGGGGTCGTCACACTTCGCGACGTCATTTCGGACTTGGAACCCTAACCCGAGATTGACGATATCAGTATGCTTTCCGATGAACGGCAGGACCTCCTTTTCGCCGGAATCCCCGCCTAGGTCCTTGGAATCGGACATCGCTATCCCAGAAGGCGGAAATCGCTTCAACCTGACAGAAACGGCCGGATCTGCATCCGAAGTGCTGGGAAACAAGCCGGCTCTCCCCGTCGGGGTACCACAGCAATGCACGTCGACGGCGACCGGCAGCGAGCCGCAGGGGGCCAGGGCTCCGCTCAGCGTCGTTGATACCCCTTCGCAGGGAGGCATCAATACTGCCGCGCCGCTTCCGGTGCTCGGGCCTGGCGGCCCTGCGCTCCGGGGCGGCTTGCCACCGGATGACGTGGTTGCTCTCGCGATCGGGGCCGAAGATATGCGCAGTATGATCTTGCACAACCTACGCGCCCCATTGGCTATCTGCCCAGCTTAGGCCGCCTGTCGAGGCGGAGAAGCCCCTACTCCTGGAGCGGGTACCCGCGCGCTCGCGCTGGTAATGAGTTGTTGGGGGCGCTCCAACAGGCATAGCGGACGGTAGCTCTGTGAAGTGCATAGGGAACAGCCCGTCAGCTTCCGAGAAGGCGCAAGACAGCCGTGTGGCTACGGTCCCCTCACTGTTCGTTTCAAGTCCTGAAACTACGAGCCCCGCCAGATGAGCAGCATGGCCGTCCCGCCTCGCTACGACCAATCGCCGAGACCAAACCGGGCTAAACTACCCCACACGATCATGTGGTACCGCGGGAGGGCGCTGTGGCGAAGAAGGCGGGCGGGTTACCTGAACAGGCTCTGTCTGACCTGAAGGCCACCGTGCAGAAGTACCTGGACTCCATCGATCGAGTTCAGGCGGAATTGCTCAGTCATGATTCATGGCTGGAATCTGCCGCACAGCTCGGCTGCCTGTCGGCCGACATGCGGGACGCTGTCTCGCGAGTGAACCGGGCGCTCGGGATCAGGTCCGGTCAGGACGCCATCTTGCGGTACCTGCGGAACCACGTCGGCACACCTGTGCCGGCTGATGCTCTGGCCGGCGTCGCAGGAATCTCCGAGTGGGCACGGCGAGTCCGCGAGCTCCGGGTCGAGTCCGGTTGGCCGATCGAGTCGGGCACGAACCGCGACGACTTGCCTCACGACCACTACAGACTCGCCGCGGACAAACCTGACACCGACCTCGCGGAGCGCTGGCGAGTCGCCAAGGCCGCACGCAACCTCAAGAAGCCAGGAGGCGGGAAGACGTCCGGGAAGGACAGACTCCTTCACTACCTCAAGGAGATCTCGCCACGCCCCGCCGACAAGGAACAGCTGGGTTATGTCGCGAACATCCAAGAATGGCCTCGCCGGATGCGTGAACTGGAGGAAGAGGGCTGGCAGATCCTCTCGAATATCGATGATCCGAGCCTGCCACCAGGTTCATATCGGCTCCCCACTCTGATCAAGCGTCCGCCTCGTGTACGCCAGGCCATCAAGCTTCGCCACACGATCCTCGAGCGGGACAACAAGACTTGCCAGGACTGCGGCGCCGTACCCGGTCAAGGCGTTGCGCTCCAGGTTCACCATGTCCTGCCCGTGCACCAAGGCGGTGACAATGACGAGAGCAACCTCGTGACCCTCTGCTACAACTGCCATGGAGGAAGGCATGCTCTGATGGGCAGCTCACCGAAGGACGAGCTGCTTCACCCAGACCAGGAGCCGGGTCTCTTGTTGCTGCAGTAGACGGATGGATTTCCCACACCTGGTCCGGCCTCCCACCGCCACGGTTGCACTGACAGAAGAACCTCCGCTACCGGTCGTATCCCACCTCGGCCGGAAGCAGATACTTCGACCTCAGACATGTACTCAACGTGTCGTCCGTGACCCCTGATACTGTCGGTGGCCCCCAGTACCCTGTGTGCTCGTCCACCAGCTGCTGCCTCTGAGACCACCGATCACAGAAACTGTGGCAGCATCGTCCCGAATGACACACCCCTGGAGATCAAGTGCACCCTGTCAAGATTGTTGACTTGTTCGCCGGCCCTGGCGGGCTCGACGTGGCAGCGGAGAAGCTCGGCGTCGCGACGGTGGGTGTGGAATGGGATGCCTCAGCTTGTGAGACGCGCCGGGCCGCAGGCCTGGTCACGGTGGAGGAGGACGTACGTAAGTACGGCCCTTCCGACTTCCCTGACGCAGACGTACTGGCGGGAGGACCACCGTGTCAGACCTTCACCGTCGCTGGCAGCGGGGCCGGCCGCAGGGCACTCGATGAGGTGCTGCGCTTCGTCAAACGTATGGTCGCCCGAGAAGACCGAGATGAGATCGACCAGGACCTGTCCAAGCTGGAGGACGAGCGAACCGGGCTGGTGCTGGAGCCCCTCCGCTGGGCCCTTGAAGCGATCGACGACGAGAACAACACCCCCTATCGGGCGATCATTCTTGAGCAGGTCCCGGCGGTGCTCCCGGTATGGGAGGCTTACGCAGTGGCTCTGCGTGCTGAGGGTTATTCCGCGGAATGCGGCATCCTACGCACAGAGGAATACGGCGTCCCGCAGACCCGCAAAAGGGCAGTGCTCATCGCTCGTAAGGGCATTGAAGAGGTGACCATGCCCGAGCCTACACATCGGCCCTACCGGAAGGGCGTCCCACGCGAGGCCGGAGACCAGGCACGTCGGCCATGGACGAGGATGGCAGACGTGCTTGATCGACAGTCGCCGTTCCGCGTCATCTCGAATTACGGAACCGGCGGTGACCCCAAAGCTCGCGGTCGTCGCGCCTCCTGGGAACCGTCCGCTACGGTAACCGGAAAGATCTCCCGCAACCGTGTCGTCTCACTGGACGGCGCCGAATTGGAACGCTTTTCCCTCGCAGAAGCAGGCTGCCTTCAGACCTTCCCTGTCGACTATCCGTGGTCAGGGCGCGATGTGGGCCAGCAGATCGGAAATGCTGTCCCCCCTCGACTGGCCATGCACGTCCTTTGTGCTGCATTCGGCTGGGGCACTCCAGACGAGGAGCTGTTGAAGAGTCTCAAGACGTGGAGATCCGAAAAGGCTTCAGAGCTGGCAACCGTCGACATCGCGGCTGCGCCCCACGTGGAATATGCCTGATGCTCGCCGGACGTATCATTGACAATCCTCCAGTGCCTTCTCGCTGCACTTCAAGCGGACAACCTGGAACATTTGCGGTCCCACACAGACCGTCCTGCTCGCATGGCATTGACTCTTGTGGGGGAATGCAGAGGGGGCGGTACGGCCGGTAGGAAGCTGCGACTTGCGTGAGTCATAGCAGCAGGCGGTAGCTACCCGGAGCCAGTTGCGGATCCTCATCGGAAGATCGGATATCCCAGCCATCGGCCCTTAGGTCATCGATCGACGATTTCCAGGTGCCGGTCTTGGTGACGTAGTCAAGATCCTCCCGATCAGCAGCCTCAGGGCTGATGGCCTTCAGGTAGGCGAGGATGCGGTCGCGGACCGCGCCACCGTGCCTCCGGATGTCGGCGGCCAGGCGCCATCTCCTTGCCAGATCTTCATCCGGTTCCGGTCGGAGGAGGATGTACTGGTCGGAGCGAAGATCAGGTGACTGGACCCCGCTCTCGATAGGCCAGCCATGCTCCACGCGTAACTCCCGGACTCGCCGCGCCCACTCTGCGATCCCAGCGACGCCGGACAGCTCCGGGCCGGAGACGATCTGGCCTACGTGTCTCAGCAGAAACCGAAGCAGACGCTGCTGCGCTCCGCCCAACCCCAGGAGAACGCCGACTCGCGCCATATGTTCACGGTGAAGGGCCATGCTGAGCCCCACAGCCGCGCTGACGTCCTGCCAGTCGTCCTCCATCACTCTGTCGGCTCTAGCGATCTTGTCCAGATGGTCGACAGCAACCTTCAAGGCATCACGCGCGCTGGCTATTTCAGATCGTAGCTCGTCGTCCGAACGCATGGGCATAGTCTGACACGCACGATATTCTGTACGCCCGCGATATCTGGTTGTGCATTGCGCTTCCAGTGGACTGGACGGCAGTCCTGGGGACCCTATGATGATCTACCGTCCGCACGGCTCAGGCCTCAGCGGCATGGGACTTCACGCGCAAGTACTCCAAATCCGATCCAGACACGTTCATAGAGGGACACAATGGTGAACACGGGACGGGGGTATTGGTGACCGCCGATGGCAGCTGGGGTCAGGAAGACCCGGATCTGGTTCACTGGCTCGAGCAGCACCGCGCGAACACACTCAAAGCATACGAAGCGGATAGGCTCCTTCTCGGCGAGCACGCCAACCAAGAGGACAGCTACAGGACTGGCGGGTACTCGCGGCGACAGATTCTCGAATTAGTCCAAAACGCCGCCGATGCGCAGTACGAAGACCATCGTGGGCGGGTCGAGGTACGCCTGGTCAACGGCACCCTTTACTGCGCGAACGAGGGCAAGGCCTTCTCTCGTGAGGGCCTTGAGGCTATCTGCCACGCTTTCCTCAGCGACAAGCGAGACGAAGCGATCGGCCGGTTCGGCCTCGGCTTCAAGTCCGTCTTGGGCATCACCAGGGCACCAGCCGTATACAGCCGGTCGATCAGCTTCTCCTTCGACGCTGAACGAGCGGCGCATGAATTGCGATCTCTCGATCCCGGTGCCACGCGGTTTCCCGTCCTCCGTATGCCTGCCCACCTCGACGTGATAGGGGAGATCAGCCGCGACGCGGTACTCGCCGAACTGACGGCTTGGGCGACCACAGTCGTCCGTCTGCCTCTGTCGGGAGATGCGGCTCGTTTGGAGAAGGAACTCAAAAAGTTTCCCGTGGAGTTCCTGCTGTTCGTGCCCAGGGTGTCGGTACTGCGGATTGTGGTCGACCACCCTGGATCCGAACGAGTCGAGCTGGAACACGAGTGCGTTGTGCTCTCCGACGGAGTACGCCGGCTGCAGACTCGAGATCGTGAGCCATCCGACTGGCGTGTGTGGCACGCCTTGCACCGTCCCTCGCCTCAGGCCCTCCAAGAGGTCGGGGAGGCGATCAGGCGCACGAGTATCACCGTGACCTGGGCAGCGCCGTTGACTGGCGACGTCTCGGCGCTGGGGCAGTTCTGGGCTTACTACCCGCTGACTGAGACAACCTCGCTGCGGGGGATCCTGAACGCCCCTTGGCAGGTCAACGACGACCGTACGAGCCTCCTCCGCGGACGGTTCAATCAGGAGATTCTCGAGCGGATCGCCGTGCTGGTGGCGGAGGGTCTACCTACCCTCGGTAGTGCGACAGATCCTGCTCGCCACTTCGACTACCTGCCCGCGCGAGGTCGTGAGGCGCCGAATTTCGCCGACCGGTTCCTCGCTGAACGCGTGCCACAGTTGGTCTCGGCAGAAGCCTGCATTCCTGACCGTGACGGGGTGCTCCGCCGCATCGACGCGCTGCGCTTTCCGCATCAAGAGCAGGTACGACTCGATCCCGCCTTGCTCCATGCCTGGTATTCGTCACCCGGGTGCCCTCGCTCGGCGCCCCATGTCCAATGCTTCCGCAATGCGGTTCGACAGGCGCGTCTGCGTAGCCTCATCCGAGCGGACGACGCGCGTGCGACGGATGTTGAACTCGGGGCCGCTGAGTGGCTACAACAGATCATCGGTAACGCGACCGATGAGGAATGCGCGTCTGCACTCCGGGTTGTCGCGGTCACGAAAGATGAGAACACTCGCCGCGACTTTCTCTCCGCCAAGATCCTTCCCGACGACAGCGGTCGCCTGTGGCCGCTGAATGCGACTCGGGACGTCTTCCTCCATGGGAACGTTCTGACCCGGCAGGCCGAAATAGCCCTGGTACGTCAGTCTCTGCTGGCGCACTCCGATGTCGAACGTTTCCTACGCGACCTCGGCTTCAAGGACGTCGACCCCGGTCACGAGCTTGCCAAGCTCACACGTGCGGTCACCAAGAGGTGGACAGGGGTCGAATGGGCCGAGTTCTGGCGGCTGGTCTCCGAGGTACCTAAATCCGTGGCGGAGCAACATCTGGAGGACTATCTCGCCGAGGGGCGCCGGCTCAAGGTCAAGTGCCAAGACGGCTGGTGGCATTACTCCGACGAAGTGGTGATTGCCGGCGAGATCTCGCCGCAAAATCCGGTGATGGTCCTCAACGAGGACTTCCATTACGACCTGCATGCCGACCTGCTGCGACGAATAGGCATCGCTGCCCGCCCTCTGGTCAGCCGTGCTCTGACTCAAGACTCGACGTATTTGGAGTATCTCCGGCTGACCCGGACGGACTATCTGGCGAAGCTACCGGCGCGAGGACGACCATCGGACAAGGAACTCGGATTCCTCGACCACGATCCGGTGGGTCCTCTGCACGTCCTCCGCAGATTCCGTGATTCCAGCGACCTCGATGCATGCGTGGGTTGGACTCATGCACTCCTTCGAATGGATGTCCCCGACACGTGGCTGTTCGGGCACTTCACCCGCAAGTCCCTTCCACAAATCCAGGTGCCTGCCCCCTCTGTGTGGGCAGCCCGCGAATACGGCCTACTGGCCACTTCTTGGGGGCCACGTCCAGCAGTACTGAGCGTGGCCAGGTCGCTCTCGAAGTACGCGCCGCTCCTGCCTGTCGCCGAGTGTCAAGCGGCCGACAAGCTGTCGCTGACCGAGTCTCTTGAGGGAATCGCTCCAGGTATCTGGCGGGAGTTCCTCGATCGTCTGCCTGCTACCGGAGATCCGTGGATGCTCGGCACATTGGTCGCCGAGGCAGCTCGCAGCCTGTCCGAGGATCAGGTTCCCGAGTATGTGCCCGCAGTCAGCGGCTCCTCGGGATGCCGAGTTCTGCGTGAGGAACTCTTGATCGCCAGGACAGAGGAGGAGAAGCGAGTTCTGGCCGAACGTAGGCCTCCCTACCTCGCGGTCTCCGACGAGGCACTTGCCGCACTACTGGTCGACAGGTGGGGATGTGCTCTTGCTTCCTCCCGACTGCGGGTGGAGGTGCTGGCGGAGAGTCCCGCCGAGCCAGTCATCGTGTTGGACCGATACAGAGGCCTCCGTCCGCTGGCGGCCGAGGCTTTCAACCACGTGGAACTCATCGAATGCGGGGAGCTCTTCCGGCAGATCACGGGACCTGACGGTGTGGATCGGGAACCAACGGATCTGTTGCGCGACGGCAACGTGGTCTACCACCGCTCGGACCTGAGGGATGAGGATCTCCTCTTGCGGCTCGCGGAGGAGTTCGACGTCGAACTGACCTCGAGTTCCGTCAGCCGCATCCTCAACGATGCGCAGGACGAGGCGGTCGAGAGAAGCATCGCGCTTTGCCGGGCTGAACGTGACCATGCCAGAAAACTGCTGTTTCTCCTCGACGTGAGCAAGCTCGAAGCAAGGCTTCCGACAGGGCTGCTGGAGACAGTGCGCAAGATCGACGACAACGAGGGGCCTCTACAGGTTGCCCGGTTGTTGCTGGATGTCCACGGTTACGACGTGCTGAGGGAATGCCGTCACGACTTGGAGGCTGCAGGCTTCCCGGTACCCGACCGCTGGGCCGGAAGTCCGCCCGCCGTGGGTTTCGTTCGTAGACTCGGCTTTCCTACCGAGTACGCCGGGGAACGCGGTTCGTACCTCGAACCCGATTTGACCGTGTTCGGTCCACCTCGCCTCGGCCCTCTCCACCCCTATCAGCAGGAACTTGCGGACAGGATTCGACGCCTTGTCACTGAGCGCGAGCGGGGCCTGATGTTCCTGCCGACCGGTGCCGGCAAGACAAGGGTGACTGTCCAGGCACTGGCGACGGCGTTCATCGAGGACGGTTGGGTTGGCCACCTGTTGTGGGTTGCCCAGAGCGAGGAGTTGTGCGAGCAGGCCGTGCAGACGTGGTCTGCCGTCTGGCGTGACATCGGGAACGATCGTGCACTTCGGATCTGTCGACTCTGGGATCGCAACGAGATCGCCGAGGGCGAGAACGAACTCATGGTGGTCGTGGCCACCGATAAGAAACTCGCCTTCTGTCGTGACAATCCGGACTACGCGTGGCTCGCGCGCCCCACTGCGGTCGTGATCGATGAGGCACACGAAGCAACCGGCAAGGACTACACCCAGCTTCTTGCCTGGCTTGGCCTGGACGATCGTCACATGAGCAGGCCGCTGCTCGGGTTGACCGCGACACCGTTCAAGGGGACGAGCGAAGAGAAAACCCGGTGGCTGGCGGGACGGTTCGGCAACAATCTGATCGACGTTCTCGGCGAGGACCCCTACGGAGTGCTGCAGCGCCTGGGAGTCTTGTCTCAAGTCGAGCACCAGATTCTCGATGGTGGAGCCGTGTCGCTCGACGCCGAGGAAGCCGAGATCACCCAACGCACACGACTGTTGCCGTCTCGCGTCCTGGAGCGCCTCGGGCGTGACGAGGCCAGAACGTTGCGGCTGTTGGACCACATCGAGACCCTGCCGTCGGACTGGCCAGTCCTGGTGTTCGCTGCTTCTGTGTTGTCGGCCCAAGTCCTGGCCGCTCTCCTGCGGGTGCGGGGAATCTCCGCGGCTTCGATCAGCGGCTCCACACGCATCCACGAGCGGCGCCGGAACATCGAAGGGTTTCGAAGCAAGAACATCAGGGTTCTTACGAACTGTAACGTCCTGACCCAAGGTTTCGACGTCCCGGGGGTCAGAGCGCTGTACATCGCCCGCCCCACCTTCAGCCCCAACGCGTACATCCAGATGGTCGGACGCGGCTTGCGCGGCCCGGCCAACGGTGGCAAATCTCATTGTCTGGTGGTCAACGTGGCCGATACGTTCGGGCAGTTCGGCGAACGTCTCGCGTACAGAGAATTTGATCACCTTTGGGACCGACAGGGCGGACAGCACACATGAGGATGATCCCGGCCATCGAGAGCTTCGGCCGTGTCGAAAGTGCTGCGGAGCGGCGGGTGGCAGAACTTCTCGCTCAGGTGGACCTGGGCGTGCCTACGGCTTGTCTGTATTCGTTGCGATTGCCGGTCCACGAATACAAGCGGATGTCCGAGGTGGACTTCCTTGTGGTGTGGGACGACACAGTCCTGGTCATCGAAGTCAAAGGTGGGCGCATCCACCGCCAAGATGGGCTCTGGACCTTCACGGATCGCTACGGGCAGGCCCACCAGAAGCGCGAAGGCCCTTTTGAACAGGCAAGCTCCGCCATGTTCGCTCTGGAGCGCCGGCTCAGAGATCGTTTGCCGAATCTCGATGTTGCCTTCGGCTTTATGGTGCTCACTCCGGACCAGGAACTCGCCCAGGATCTGGAGTGGGAACCATCCCAGCACGCCGGCCCTCGTGCCATGAGTGTCCATGGCCTGGAACAGGCGCTGCGGCGTGCCCGCACCTTCTGGCACCAACGCCTTGGCCGTCGAGTACGAGGTGGCGCCTACAGGCAATTGCTGAACGTCCTGCGACCGGACTTCGACCGGGTGCCTACCTTAGCCGCGCGAGTCGTCGGGCTCGAGCAGGAGTACGTCCAGCTGGCCGAACGGCAGTACGACCTGATCATCGGCCTCGAAAGCAGCGACCGGATCGTGTGCAACGGCGGTGCGGGGTCAGGAAAGACTCTGCTTGCTGTCGAAACGGCGCGTCGCGCTGCGGCCTCCGGCTGCAAGGTCATACTGACGTGTCGTTCCGCGCTGCTCGCCGGTGTCCTTGGCGACGCCCTCGCAAACTGCGGCGTCATCTGCGGTTCATTGGCCGAGCTCAACGGGGCACCACCGGCCGACGTCCTGATCGTCGATGAAGCCCAGGACCTCATGGACGTCGACTCCCTGCTGCAGTTGGACGGGCTGGTCCAAGGCGGATGGGCGAACGGTCGCTGGCGAATCTTTTGCGACCCCAACAACCAGGCCAACGTCGATGGCGTGTTCGACCAAGATGCTTTCCGAGAGCTCACAGCCACCGCCGTGTCCATCAACCTGCCGTACAACTGTCGCAACACCGCGCCGGTGGTTCTGCAGACCCAACTTGTCACTGGTGCAGACCTCGGAGTTCCCAGGGCAGGGGCTGGACCTGCTGTCGAATACAAGCGTTACGATGACGACCTGCACGGGGCCCGACTGCTGGACGCGCATCTCAGCAGGCTACGGCAAGAAGAGGTCGACCTGGCCGACGTGGCCGTCATCACCCTTCGAGACCGAGCGCAGGACAGCTCTGCCATTCACTCCAAAGCATTTCGCTCCGGCAGACTCAAGGATCACCCGGATCCGAGAGCACGGCGGCCCGGTACCGCTCAGCTTGTTACGACTGCGCAGATCAAAGGGCTGGAAGCAGCCCACGTCTGCCTGATCGACGTCGAAGACATCAATGACACCATCGGGTCGGCGCGCCTCTATGTGGCCATGACCCGACCACGCATCAGCCTCTGGCTCGCCGTCAGCACTATTGCCTGGCAGCAGATCGAGCAGGGCCACAGCGAAGGGATCACGCAATGAGCCAACGCGATCCGATCGATGTACGCGACGATCTGCTCACCTACCTGCGTAGCCAATACCTGGGCCCGGCCTCCGGGCCAGAAGAGGTCATCCATACCAGGCCAGAGCACACCTACCTTGTTGGCACGCTCTATCCGCAGGGTCTGGCGGCAGAACGGCACTTCGGCGACAGTCTCGGCGCGGATGCTCATGACGAGGAACTGGATGAGCCCATCGAGATGGCCAACAATTGGCACCCGGCTTCGGCAGCCATCTCTTTCCTGCACGATGCCCCACAATTAAACTGCCGGATCACGGCCGGAACCTACGAGAAGGCTCACAGAAAGGAAGCGCACAGCCACCGTGACCACTGGGTAAGACGCGACTGGCGCGACGAGGTGATCCTGCACGCCAATGGTACTCCGGACGAAAACAAGGTCGACCTCTTCGAGGGCCGAGCCAGATTGATCTGCGTCTGGCGCAAAGAAGGCACGGCCTGGCTCGTCACCGTCGCCTTGGAGAATCTTGCCGAGCACGACGAGGCGGAATCCCCTCCACCCACTGAGATGTGCCTTTTCCAGGCGGCCTTTTCCTGCCGCGTCCAGGGTGGCCATATCCTTCCGTACCCCAGCAGTGCGGACTTGTCCGACGATCCCGAGGATCAAGAGCTACGGCTGCTTTACCGGCACCGGCGCGTCTACGGCATCGGGCACGGCTGCTCAGTCGACTGGGTCAAGGATTCGGACGGGGAAATCCGCACCGTGCGGACGGAAATGCTGCCCAGCACTGTCGTACTTGGTGTCGCCCCGCCGGCCGACGGAGGTGATGTGCTCCGACTGGCTCACCTCGCCGACGAGTCGGTGCACGTCGATGTTCTCTGCCGAGAGCTCACAGAATTCGTCAACGAATACGAAACCTGGATTTCGGATCGCGCACAAGAGGCTCGCACTCTCGAGCAGTTCCACCGATCCGCTGCACAGCGGCTCCTCGAACGCATGCGGCGGGCAGTAAAACGGATGCACGAGGGAATCAACCTCCTACGTCGAAACCCTAAGTGCATGCTGGCGTTCCGTCTCGCCAATGCGGCCATGTACGAACAGATCTGCCAGACGCGGCACATGAAGGATCACCCCGGCACATTGGGTGTACCGCTGACCGAGAGGGGCACGCCCAGCGAACCTCGCTGGCGGCACTTCCAACTCGCGTTCCAACTGCTCAGCCTGGCATCGACCGCCGACAGAATGCATCCCGACCGCGGCGTTGTCGATCTCATCTGGTTTCCCACGGGCGGCGGAAAGACTGAGGCCTATCTTGGGCTCGCTGCCTTCGAAATGATCCGCCGGCGGCTCGTGGACGGCCTACGCGGCGGCGGAACCGCGATCCTTACCCGCTATACCCTTCGACTTCTGACCAGTCAGCAGTTTCAGCGTGCGGCCACACTGATCTGTGCCCTCGAACGTCTCAGAGAAAAGCATTCCGATCTGCAGGACTCCCCGCCTTTCACCATCGGTCTGTGGGTCGGCGGCGACACAACCCCGAACACCTACAAGGACGCCCTCGACAGAACCAAGGATCTCTTCCTCGCGCAGAAACCGGAGAACCCTTTTCAGCTTCAGAACTGCCCGTGGTGTGGCACTTTGATCGTCCCGGAGCGACGCCAGCCGAGCGCTCCCGACGGGGGACCCAGCCCTGCATACGGCGTCAGGTCCACGAAGAACACTTTCGAGCTCTTCTGCCCGCATCCGGATTGCGCGTTCCACGATTTTCTACCGGTAAGTGTGGTCGACGACCATATCTTTGCCGAGCCTCCAACACTGGTATTGGCGACTGTGGACAAACTAGCCCGCTTGCCCTGGGTCCAGGAGGCGGGTCGGCTGTTCGGGCGAGGCTCCGTGCCTTATGACGCACCTAGTCTGGTGATCCAGGATGAGCTGCACCTGTTGTCCGGGCCGTTGGGGACAACCGTCGCGCTGTACGAGGCGGCGGTACACTCCTTGTTGGGCTGGGACGGGGGCAATCCCAAAATTGTCGCATCGACAGCCACCATTCGCGCAGCAGACGAGCAGGTGCGCGGTCTCTACGGCACGGCCGTAGAGCTTTTCCCACCCAGCGGACTCGATGCGGACGACAGCTACTTCGCGCGCACCGACCAGACAAGCCCGGGCCGGCTGTATCTCGGCCTGATGCCCCAGGCGTTCACCCAGGCTTCGGCCACGATCCTGAGCAGCGTAGCGATTCTGCAGGCACCTTCCGTGCTGGGGTTGTCAGGCGATGACCGGGATGCCTACTGGACACTGGTCGTGTACCACAACAGTCTTCGGGAGCTGGGACGAACGGTGACTCAGGTCCGCGACGACGTCGATGCCATGCTGCAGGCGCGTAGAACCGATGCCGCAAACTTCCGCGGGCTACGTGGAGACGGGGTCGTAGAACTCACCAGCAACGTCCCTGCAGACCAATTGCCCGAGATCATTAGGCGTCTCGAGCGAAAAGTCGATCAGGGCGATGCCGTCGACGTGTTGGCCACCACCAACATGCTCTCGGTGGGCATAGACATCGGCAGGCTGGGAGTGATGCTCATGAACGGCCAACCGAAGACGACGTCCGAGTACATCCAGGCCACCAGCCGAGTCGGTCGATCCGCGGTGCCTGGTCTGGTGATCACACTGCTTCGGGCCAACAAGCCACGCGACCGCTCCCACTACGAATCCTTCAGCGCCTACCACGAATCCCTATACCGACATGTCGAGCCCACGAGTGTCACACCCTGGTCACTGGCTTCGCGCGAGAGATCACTGCGTGCCGCGTTCGTCCTGCTTGTGCGCCATGGGGTCGGACTTCGCCGAAAGGACCAGGCCGGAGAGTTCCTCATCGAAGATCCGCTCGTGCAACTGGCTCTTGACCGCATGATCCAGGCTGCTCGCCGGGCCGATCCTGATGAGGCCGAGGCAAGCGAGCGAGAACTGCGGCGAATCGCCGGCGAGTGGCACGAACGAGCGCAAGCAATCACCGCGCGCGGAGAAAAGCTGTACTACAGATCCAGGGACCATGCCTCCTTGCTGAAGGATTTTGGGGCAGGCGGCGAGGGCTGGCCGACTGCCCATTCCATGCGATCTGTTGATCGCCAAGTTCGCATCATCGCTGTTGGGGAGGGACCTCGATGAGAACCGTGCGACTGAGCCAGACCATCTCTCCCTTCGGCGTAGGGGCCATCGTGGATGTCATGGGCGAGTCACTCATGGGCGTCGACATCAGCCAATGGCCCTACGAACGAACCGTAAGGGTGGAATCGAAGAGACTCGAAGAACGTCTCGGAGTCCAGGAACTACGCTCGCCGCCGAGTGTCCCGGCAAAGCCGTCGACCAACAGCCCGGGGATCCTGTATCAGCGTTTCCCCCGCTGGCTGTTCTGTCAGGACTGCCGCCGAATGCACCATTACCGCACCCAGCAAGAAACTGGTCAGCCTCCCCAGTGCGGCCAGTGCAGGGGAAAGCTGGTGCCGATGCGATTCATTGCAGTGTGCGCAACGAAAGGCCACGCCCGAGACATACCCTGGGATAAATGGGCGCACTCCGCACCCGAGTCAGAGGCCCAGCGACGTTGCCACGACCACGTGCTCAACTTCGACACAGCTGTCCGCGGCAACGAAGGGCTCTCCGGCCTGGTCGTACGCTGTCTGACCTGCGGTGCCTCCCGAGATCTCGGTGACCTCCCATCCAGAAAGGCGCTCCACCGGATCGGAGTGACCTGCACCGGCGGACAGCCATGGCAGCACAACACACCGCCCTGCGACGACCCGCTCGAAGTTCTGCAACGTGGGGCAACCAACGTCACTCTGGCCGACACGACCACCGCACTTGACATACCCGAGCCATCGGGTGCTGCCCGGGACATCGCTGCAGAGGTGCGCCAACACCGCAACTTTGACGACGTACAAAGTGCACCCTACGGTCCCAGAGCGGCAGTCCTCATCGAGCTCATCGCTGAGGACCTCGGTATAGATGAGAGCCAGGTCCGCCAGGCCTTGGATGGCGACCCGAATGAGGTTCTTCGCGAATCGCGGCGAGGTTTGCTCAGCGATGAGTGGGACGCATTTCTTGAGGCCACTGGGTCGACCGATGGACCTGTCGGAACGCCGGACTTCGTCATCAGCGCGACGCCATTCACGCGCCCAGACCTCGATACCTCGCCGGTGACTGCTCAACTGAGCGAGTACATCGACGCCGTGGTCCTGGCTCACCGACTGCGTGAAATCCGAGTGCTGCACGGGTTCCGCCGCTACACCGGGGACGCCGACCTGGTCGACGTGAATCTGGGAAGAAGAGGACGCGGACGCTGGCTTCCCGCCGTCGAGTCCTTCGGGGAGGGAGTGTTCCTCTCACTTGACCAGGAGCTTCTCAACGAGTGGGAGCAGCAGGAGGAGGTCCAGGCTCGGGTGGCTGTGCTCGAGTCACGACGCCGCCGCAGCATCATGGGCTCCCGCCTCTTCGAGGCGACACCTCGAGCGGTGCTGCTCCACACATTGGCGCACCTCCTGATGCGTCGACTCGCCTTCTCATGCGGATACTCCTCCGCTTCTCTGCGAGAACGTGTCTACGCCGAGACCACACCGCGTGCTGAAGCGGGGTTTCTGGTCTACACCGCCTCTGGCGATGCTGAGGGCACGCTTGGAGGACTGGTTCGCGAAGGGGAGGCGCCCAGGCTCGCCCGTACACTCGTCGCGGCGATAGAGGAGGCCGGATGGTGCTCCTCCGACCCTCTCTGTAGGGAAAGTCGCGGACAAGGAATGAACAGCCTCAATCGTGCCGCCTGTCACGGTTGTTCGCTTGTCGCCGAGACGTCATGCGAGCGGTCCAACGTCCTCTTGGACAGGGTGCTCGTCGTGGGGGACGAGAATACACCGGGCTTCTTTCAGAAGATCCTTGAAGCCATCCGAGCTGAGACCGTATCCCGATCCCGACGCCTTATCAACGAGTAGTCTCCCGACTTTGATGGAGTCTCCACCGAAGCCGGGGCGATTCACGCAGCAGGCCGTTGACGTTCTCGTTGGACCCGCGCTGCCAGGGCTGGCCGGCTGGCAAGGTAGACGGGGATGTTCCTGGTGCGAGTGAACTCGTCGTGCTGGCACATCTCGCTACCCTGATCCCAAGCGATGGACCGGGCGAGCTCGGCGGCCAACTCGGTGAAGGCGCGTATGGGGGCGTCGCGCACGTGTTCGGCGGTGCGGCCGTCTGGCAGGTGTAGCAACGTGACGATGGGGGTAATGCGGTCGGCCAGGGTGCCGATGGCCGAACGGTTGCCCTAGCCGACGATGAGATCACTGTTCCAGTGCCCAGGCAGCTCTGGCGGTCGTCGACTTCAATGAAGCGGGTGGCGCTCTGATCAGAGCGCCGTCTTCGGTGTCGGGCCTAGCGACCGGTGCGCAGTGTGCCGGGCTGTCGTTCTAGACCACCGTGGTGGGTCAGATAGATCGCCTGGTAGATGGTCTCGTGCGCCAGATGGCGCATCCGGATCGCCCGAGAAGGCAGTGCGCAGGGCCTGGCTGACCTGTGCCGGGCTCCAACACTGCTCGAGATGCCGCTGGATGAACTGCTTCAGCTCCGGATCGCGTCGGATCTTGCCTTCTTTGGAATGAGCTCGCCGGACAACAGCCTGCCGCTGAGCTTGAAAAGGGTGGTACTTGCCGGTACGCGGGTCACGGTTGCGACGCACCTCCCGGCTGATCGTGGCCGAATCGCAGTTGACCTCCCTGGCGATCGCACGCAACGAGTTCCCAGCTCGGAACAGGTCGGCGATGACGATGCGCTCCTCTTCCTACAGAAACCGAGGCGAGACGGCGTAAGTCTCCGGCTGCTCGATGACCGGCGGATACAGGCGGCCGAGACCGGCGAAGAGGCAGTCACGCCCGCAGCCCACGGTGTTGGCTTGACGGTTCCCACGAAGACGCTGGGCAGATGATTGCCTGAGGTGCTCCGAACCGAACGCTCTAAACGTGCCGATCTGCAACGAAGTTCACTTCGCCACTTCGGTGATTGGATCACAGAGATATCTGACTACTGCTCTCAGATTGGGAAATATTTCTAGGCGATCCGTCTGGAATGCAGTCCACATCATCCGCCCCGCATCGTCAATTTTGACCCCCATGGCACGAAGTTGCCGAGTTAAGATCTGCATGAAGTCACGCCCATGAAGCACATATAGATCATCTAACGGAGCCAGCGACTCCTTAACACTGGTGAGTTCCTCTTTAATATCCGGAAGTTGCCGTAAGCTGATCCGAGCACCTTGCATCAATATGCGCAGAATACCATCGACATCAGCAGAAACTACTCCTCGAGGGTCGCAAGTAATATGCCTCAGCCACTTATATTGCCCTACGGGCAGCCCAAGATTCTCGCTCTCGGATAAGAATCTTATCGCAGATAGCTCGCGAACCACTCCAGCTATCGAATGAAAGAGGGAGTCGGCGCGCACGTTTTCTATAGCACAACCAAGGCGCAAAGTCCGATCAAGACAGTCCTCCGAGAGCACATACGATTCAAGACTACGCCAGTCCGTCAGATGGATTTTAGAGGGATAGTAGCGCTTTGACTGCAACAGATACTCAGAGTCTGCGTCTATCATACCTCGAATAGCAACATTCTCGTTCTCGACGATCGTCATGAATCTGATAATGCGTTCTCTATTGCCTCCTCTATCCACATCTGGGATATCAACGAAGTCTATGGTGCGGATGGACGAGTGCTCGTATTTTCCGCTGGAGACAAGCCATTCAAGAAAGAGCTTATCCTTTACGCCTTCAACATAGAGTTCTCGCCTCCTCTTGTCCATACGATGAGCAGCCACTACCGATTGAGGACTCCGACGCATCCCCACAGCCTAGAAGCCTTTCGCTGAGAGCTCGATCATGTTTTCGGGATAGTCGCCCGCGATGTCCGGTGAATGAGTAGCAACAATTAGCTGGAGCGCTGCTCTGGATGCACATCTAAGCAGATTCCTTACCAGCATGCGTTGCCATCCGATGTGCATTGAGAGTTCTGGTTCATCTATTGCGATAACGGTGCCTCGTCGACGAGTAGTGAGTGCCGAAACCATGAGATATAGAAGCTGATACTCGCCCGAGCTTAGCTGTGTTTCACGGAGGCGAACGCCTGTACTATCTCTGATAGTCAGACCATTTCTCACGTCAACTGTGATTTCTTTATCGGTCAGGAATTCGCGCATGACCTCTTCAAAGGTCACCAGGCGCTCCGCCACAAGATGCCGTGTATTCGCACGTGAAGCAAGAAATTCGGCATATGTGTTCACAGCCACAAGTACATGCTCATCCGACTTTTCTCCGCGAACTTCATTCAGTGCATTGGTGAGCTCGCGATAGTCCCAGGAATCGGTTGGTAGCCCAAACCTTCTATGCAATTTCTCTAGCTCGACGATATGCGCAAGTTCCCTAGCGACTTCCTCTCGCGACGGTATAGCATCATGAATATCTCGAAGATTCTGGATGATCTTCGCAAAAATGTCCGGCTCTCCGGTCGCGAAGAATGGTCGATAGTCTACCAGGGCTTCCTGTATAAAGGACCTCACTCTGCGGCTGAGCAGATCAGAGATACGTTCTCTTTCTCGATACCTTTCCCTCTCCATCTCTCTTAGGTAACTGACTTGGCGAGAAAAACGATAATCTTCGTCCGGGATGGAGAAGTCAGGGTCAGATACAAGGAAACGTGTACGATCAGCAGGTAGAAATGTTAGAGAGATGCCCTCTGTAGCGTCGAGAAACTTCTTTCTGAGAAGCCCGATTTTTTCACGCTGATCTGATGATATCGCTTCCTCGTTCTCAGGGACATCGACCGCAGTGCCCGAGAATGAAACTCTGAGCATCCGGCTCGGCAGTTTCTGGATTTGCAGTCGCCGCTTATTATCGAAGCGGAGTGTGCACTTGTCGAATGGTATATGACCAAAGAAATCTAGCTTGAACCTCATCATGCAGGTGAGCATCCGCAGCACGGTAGTCTTTCCCATGCCGTTTTCACCATGAAGGATTGTTATCGATGGTCTCGAATCGTCCTCAAATGATGCGGGAAAAGCGAACTTGTGATTGTATTTCCCAAAAAGCCCCTGAACCATGAACTCGACAAGCTGCATTGAAGACCCCACCTAGAGCAACCTTCCAGTGTGGCGATCGTACGCGCATAGGCATGGATACGGGAGAGGATGACCCACTTCATGTTGATTCATACCGTAACAACTTCACAACGAGCATGAGCAGCGTAACTGGACTTAGGCAAGACAGCGGTGCAACGTTCTGTTTGCCGCTGACGCTATCAGTGGCCATCACGGTGAGTCCTCATCTGTAGCGTAAGGTAATTACTCACGAGTGCTTGAGGCCCGTGGCGAACTAGGTTCAATCGCAATATTTTCGGTCGGCCGATTTTATGGAGTGCTCAGGACAAAATGGCGGCTGCCCATGTGGAAGAACGGCGAAGACCAGCAGGGACAGTTAGCGGGACCGTATCTGTCCGTGCAGGTCAGGAGGGCTCAAGGCGGCTTCAGTAGGCTCTATGTGACATATCACGACACTGTTGACCTACTGGACATATGCGCACACTCGGGAGGACCTCCACGCGGTTGCCTGTCCACTTGGGAATCTGCACTCCGTCGAGGAGCCGCATGTCCGGCCTGGTTCGCCTTGCCGCTGAGCAAGTCTCTTCACCCCTGCTATGCAAAACAATCGGTCCGCTTTCAGCGCGCGGGCCTGGCGGGCCGCGGCTTCGGACTGGCTACCACCGGATGAGCGATTGATCTCGCGTGGGCTGGGACATGCACGGGATGATCTTGTGCCACACAGGTGACGTGTGGGCCATTTGCCCAGCTCAAGCTGCCTGAATATGCGAAGAGACCTCCGCTCTCCTGGTCCGAAAATCAGACATTCGCCAGGCAGGCGGCAGCGAACCTCACGTGTTGATTCAGAGCGGAGTGGTGCGGGCCGCGACGTTCAGGTAGTTAGTTCGAGAGTGACGCGGTAGCCGAGGGCTTCGAGGGC